>NZ_JAXMNS010000104.1:0-9869 GCF_034670285.1 Nocardioides sp.
TGAGCGTGCTGCCCGCGGGCAGCACTCGGCTGTGGGTCGCGCGTACCGCTGCGCCGGCCCCGAGCAGCAGGTCGGGCTCCCCGTCCGAGAGCACCTCGGTCGTGCCGTCGGGAAGTCTGAGGACCGGCGGGGGGTGACCTGCGTTCGCCCAGTCGAGGTGCCAGTTGCCGTCGACGCGCCTGAGCCGGGCGTAGACCGCCGTGGCAATGGTGTCGATGCGCAACCGGGAGATGAGGCCGTCGAGGTCGTCGAGAAGTCGACCCGGCTGACCGACGACCGGGTCCGTCGTGTGCGCCAGGGCTCGCAGCATCCCCTTGAGGTGGCCCATGGCCGCCGTGGCGAAGACGTCGTGGCCGAGGACGTCGCCGATGGCGACGCCCACCGAGCCGTCGTCGAGGGCCAGGAGCTCGTAGAAGTCACCGCCGACCTGCGCCGCCTGGTCGCCGACGTGGTAGCGAGCAGCGACGTCGAGACCGTCGACCGGAGGCAGGTCCGAGAGCAGGCTGTGCTGGAGCGTCTCGGCGATGAGTCGCTGCGCCTGGTAGAGCCGCGCGTTGTCGAGGACGAGGCCGGCCCGGTGGCCGAGGTCGCGACCCACGTCGATGTCCTCGGCCCCGAAGGCGGGACGGTCGGTGTTGCGCACCAGCGCCAGGATCTCGCGCACGGTGCCGCGCCCGGACAGGCCCACGCACAGGGCCGAGGCGCTGCCGAGTCGCGCGGTCTCCTCGGTGACCGACATGTCGCGCAGGTAGCCGCTGCGTTCGGGGAGGTTCTCCTGGCTCCCGAGCCGCTCGATCACCCGGAGCTGCTGGCCTTGGAGGAGGACGTCGACCAGCGACCCGGGGCGGAACGCGGTCAGCAGCGAGGTCGCGTAGTCGGCGACGTCCGGTTGGTGGGCGGGGTCGCTGTGCAGCGCTCGCACGCCGACGAGCTCACCGTGGTCGCCGAGGTGGAGCAGCAGGGCCCAGTCGCACAGCTCCGGCGTCACCAGCTCGAGAAGACGTTGGGCGCAGAGCTCGGCGTCCAGGGTGCCGCTGAGCTGGTTGACCGCCTCGACGAGGAAAGCCAGGCGCGCGCGGGCGGCCTCGGCATCTGCGCGTGCCCGGGTCTCCGACCTGAGTGCCTGGGTGACGGCGCGCTCGGCGTCCACCCGAAGGGTCACGTCGGTCTGGATGCCTACGAAGTGGGTCACCTCTCCTGCGCCGTCGTGCACCGGGCTGAGGTCGACCTGGTTCCAGAAGGGGGTGCCGTCCTTGCGGTAGTTCAGCAGGATGACCCGGCACGCCTCGCCGCGAGAGATCGCCTCACGCATCTGCCTCGGCCCGGTGGGGCCGGTCGCCGGCCCCTGGAGGAAGCGGCAGTTGCGCCCGACGACCTCGTCGACCTCGTAGCCGGTGGTGTGGGTGAACGCCGGATTCACCCACACCAGGGGTTGGCCCGGTGCGGTGGCGTCGGCGACGGTGAACGACAACGACGTAGCGCGCACAGCACGCCCGTAGAGGTCCGCGGAGTCGGTGGCGCTCTCCTCGACCAAAGCGGTGGCGGCCTCGCGCACGCGTGGGTCCGAGAGGGGGAGGAGCACGACCAGCGCCTGGTCGTCGAGGCCGGGTGCTCCCTCGAGCGGCAGCGCCACGACCCACAGCGCTGATCGCCGCCCGCCGAGGTCGCTGGCGCGCCCCGCGCTGACCGCCTGTCCGGCGACCGGCGCGGAGCGGGCGACCCGGGAGAGCGGGTGGTCGGTGTCGGAGAGCTCGTTGCCGTCGAGGTCACGCAGCTCGGCGGCGTCCGACCAGTCCTCGAGGGGCATCGGCATCCTGGTGCCGGGCGCGAGCTGCTCGGCCACGGCGTTGGCGTGGATCACGGACCTGGACTCGAGGTCGACCAGCAGCACCCCGGCGGGCGCATCTCCCACCAGGGGCGGGAGGCCATGGCTCCCCGGCAAGCTCTCGGTCGTACTCGGGTACAGCGGCGGCGTGGTCACTCTCGTCGTCCTTCTGGTTCCATCCGGCGGGGCCGTCACCACTGCTGCGAACGGCCCCGTGAGGTCGAGGACGCGACCCCTGACCTGCCCCCAGCCAACCAGATCGCCCAACTCGCGGGTGTACGAGTCGTCCAACACCCCTCGGGGCAGCCCGTCGTCGGCGGTGAGGGCAACGCAACCCTCACAGGGAAGCGAGCACCGCGCTGAGCTCGTCGCCGAGGCCGAGGTCGAAGGACCAGTCCGACTGGTGCGCCTCGTAGGCGCGACCATCAGCCGGGTGGTCGAGGTCCGGCTCGCTCCAGAAGGTGTGGCACGCGGCGCCCTGCACTGCGGCGAACAGCTGCTCGTTGCGCGCCTCGTAGGCCCACTGGTTGAGGACGACGACGGCCTCGAGGTGTTGGGCATAGGCCAGGTTGAACATCCCTGCGCCGCCGAAGCCGGCCACGACCCGGGCGCCGGCGAAGGTGGCGACCTGCTCGGCCAGGGGGAGTCGTTCGGGCTGCACGATCGTGTAGCCCTGCGCGCTCGCCAGAGCCTCCACCTCCTCGACGTTGCTGCACCGGCGGTTGCCCCCGTGTCGGGTCACGAACACCTTCTCGGGGCTGCCGGCGTCGCTGCTCGACGGGCTGTTGCTCAGCACGCCGTCGCGCAGCCGCGCCCAGTCGGCACGCAGTCCTTCGTGGGCGTAGAACGGCACGGTGTTGTGCCACATCGGCGTGCACGCGTAGAGCCGGTCGACGCTCACCGGGTCGTTGACCCACACGATGTCGTCGGGGTCGATGCCGTAGGCGGGCAGCAGCTGGGTCTCGAGGCGGCGCGCCGGATCCTGCTGACGGTCGGGGTGCAGTCGACAGAGGATCTTGAGTGACGGGTCGTCGGCCTTGGCGGCGTCCCAGCCCCAGAGCTTGGCCAGGGCCTCGGTCATCAGGTGGCCGAAGTGGCCGGAGTTGTTGTAGCCGAAGTGGTAGTAGCTGCCGGTCAGGTGGCGAGCTGGAGCGTGCGGCTGCAGCCGGGCGAACCGCGTGCCGGTGTCGCGGATGCCCCACGCCGTGGGCACCTCCGCCAGGTGCCAGCGGAAGGAGTCGGGCAGGAGCGTGCGGCCGTGGTAGGCCAGCGCGTTGACCGGCAGCGTCACGGTGCCGTCGTAGCGCCGCAGGCTCAGCCGTGGCGACTCCATCACCTCGGGCACCTGGGGATCGCCGCGGTGCGTGCCGTGCTGGTGGTGGTCGTGGGTGCTGAGGGTCGAGACCTCGTGGGCGGCGATCTCCTGCACCTCGAGCTGCGGCTCACGGCGAGGGAGCAGGTCGATGGCGTCGGCGTCGCGGATCTTGAGCAGGTGGGAGCGGCCCTTGCGAAACACCGCGAGGCGGTCGGTCGCCACCACCTGGTCACTGCTGCGCAGGTGGGTGCGCCACCGGGGACGTACGTCGTTCGGGTTCTTGGTGGCCGCGAACGTGCGCGCCACCCGCTCCATCAGCGGCGGCCGGGTGGGTGCCTGCTCCGCACCGGGCTCGGGGGCGTCGGGGTCGAGGAGAGCTGCCCAGCGGGCGCCGACGTCGAGGGCGAAGTACGCCGCCTCGAACAGGCGACCCTGCTGCGGTCCGCTCGCCGAGCGGACGTCGATCACGAGCGCGATCGGTGGCAGCGCGATCATTTTTTCGGTGAGGGGGCGTGACTTGCGTCCGACGAGCCCCTGCACGGAGCCCTCGGGAAGCCCCGACTCCTCGAAGCGCAGCCGCTCGAGCTGCCTCCTGGTGCGGGCGATCACGACGACCAGGCCCTCGGCGGCAGCGGCGGGGGTCTCGGGGCCGGAGTCGAGCAGGGTCAGCAGCTGGCCGAGCGTGGGGAGGGGCCGGGCGCGCATGCCCCCGACTCTATTGCGACCGGCGCCGCGGGTGGAATCGTCTCGCCCGCTCGCTGCCTAGACTCGGCACGAGCTCACCGCACCCACCTCACCGCTCCGACCTCACCCGCCCACGAACAGCCCCAACAGGAGGCGCTCGATGCCCGCACGCCGACGACTGCGCTTTCACGGTCGGATCGCGGGCGTGGGGTCGAGCAGCGGCGTCCGGATCGTGGTGGGACGTTGGCACGACAGCCCGCTGGGATCATTCGGGGACGCGATGGTCGAGGAGCCGGACGGGCACCGGGTGCTGGTCGCGCCCGACGAGTCGGTCGCGGAGTTCATCGCGGCGACCTACGTCTTCGACGAGGTCCGGCTCGAGTCCATCACCGTCACGGGCGCTGATCCGCACTGGCAGGTGCGCTCGGAGTCGCTGCACCTCGACCTCGGCGTCGGCGGCCGAACGGCGCTGGGACGGCTGCTCCGGCTGGTGCCGCGACGCCTCTCAACGGCGCCGTGGTGGTGTGCTCTGACCGACCCGATCGCGCGCGTCGTCCTGCGCGGTGTGCGCACGCGAGGTGACACCGGCGAGCGACGGGAGTGGTACGGCGCCACCGACCACCACGCGATCGACTCGGCCGCGGGCACCTGGATGGGCACGGACCTCGGGGCCCTCGCGCGGGTCGAGCCACCGCCGCGCTTCGGCTTCTCGTCCACGCCACCGAGGCCGTCCGTCACCGAGGTGACCACGACGGTCGAGGTCGAGGCGACCTGACCCGACCGGCCGGCTCAGGTCAGGTCAATTTGGGTCAGGTCAGCTCAGGTCAGGTGGATCGCCCGGTTGACCCAGGTCGACGTCACCTGCATCCCAACCCTCTCGTAGAGCCCCAGCGCGCCCGTGCGGCTGTCGGTCGACAAGCCCGTCGTGCCGGCACCGTGCACTCGAGCGGTGGCGAAGGTGTCGACCATCAGCGCCTGAGCAAGGCCCCGGCCACGGTGGTCGGCCCGGGTGGCGAGGCGCGACAGGTAGGCCTCGCAGCCACGCCCGTCCTCGGCGTCGAAGAGCGTCACGTGCGCGCAGGCCACCGGGACGCCGTCGGCATCTCGCACGACGCGCAGGTGCCACGGCTCGAAGCCGGGCCGCCGGGTCGTGACGGCTGCGAAGTCGTCGAAGCTCTCCCGCTCGCGGTCGGACCACTCGAGGAAGGCGTCCTCGACGAGGCCGTGGACCTGGGGGTACTCGTCAGTGCGGGCCTCGCCGAGGCTGTAGCCGGGCGGCAGCGGGCGCTGCGGCACCGACGAGGTCGGGTCGAGCTTGAGCACCCAGCTGGTCCAGCGGACGTGATAGCCCAGCGCTGTCAGCAGGTGGTCGCCCGGCGAACCCTCGGGCACCGGCATCCCGATGATCGCGGTGCCGCACGACCGGGCGCGCTCCCGCATCCAGGCGGCCAACCAGGTGCCGAGGCCGCGGCCGCGGTGGTCGGGGTGCACGGCGGCGTCCCCGCGGTCGGCCGCGACCTCGGCGTACGCCACGAGGCGGTCGTCGACGAACAGGCCGGTGGTGCCGGCGCTGACGTCAAAGCTCGGTCGCTGCCAGTCGCCGACGATGTCGGCCTCCTCGATCTCGACGACGCCGAGGTCGGCGAGCTCCTGGGCGGCCATCAGCTCGTAGACGGCGCGGGCGTCGGTCACCACGAGCGGACGCACGGTCACGTCCGGCGGCAGGGCCGGCAGGGCCGGCAGGGCCGGCATGGGTGGGGGAGCGGTGGTCACCGAGACACTCAAGCAAGCAGAGCCGGACCGGGCCACAGATTTTGTGACCCGGTCCAGACCGCGTGGTGCGGCGCCTCAGGCGTCGGCGATGGCGGAGACGTCGAACTCGAGCTTGATCTTCTCCGAGACCAGGACGCCGCCGGTGTCGAGCGCGGCGTTGAAGCTCAGGCCCCAGTCGGAGCGGTTGATGGTCGTGGAGCCCTCGAAGCCGAGGCGGAGGTTGCCGAACGGGTCGCGCGCGGTGCCGATCTCCTCGAAGTCGATCGTGACCGACTTGGTGGTGCCCTTGATGGTCAGGTCACCGGTGATCGTCCACTCCGAGCCGTCGCGCGCGACGTCGGTGGAGGCGAAGGTGATCTCGGGGGACTCCTCGACGCCGAAGAAGTCGGCGGAGGCGAGGTGGCCGTCGCGGTCCTTCGAGCCGGTGTCGACGCTGCTGGCGAGGATGGTGAGGTCGACGCGCGAGTTGGCGGGGTTGGCGCTGTCGACGTGGGCCGTTCCGCTGAAGTCCTTGAACTGGCCGCGGACCTTGGTGACCATCGCGTGGCGGGCCACGAAGCCGAGGCGGGTGTGGGCCTGGTCGATGGTGTAGCTGCCGGTGATGTCGGCGATCGCGGTGGTGCCGGCGTCGAACTCGCTCATGGGGTGCTCCTCGGTGATGTAGTTGAACTGTCAATTACACCTAAGGGCTGGGCGGAGCGGTTCATTCCCGCGAGCGCGAACTTTCTTCCGGCATGCGAGAACCGCCGACCTCGAGGTCGGCGGTGTCGTCGCGGCGGGACTGAAGGTGCGGGGTCAGGCGGCGTGTGTGACGGCGTGCGCGTGCAGCTCGGCGGGCACTGCCGCCGTGGCCACCTCAACGGCAGCGGGCGTGGCCTGGACAGCTACCTCGGCAACGACCGGGGCAACGACCTGGTCGGGGGAGAGCCAGACGGCTTCCATCCGCGTGCGACCACTGTGGTCGGTCACCGGCACCCAGCGCATCTGCGGCCGGTTTGTCGTGTCGACGGGCATCCGACACCTCCTGTTCATCTTCTGTTCACCAAGATAGCCGAACTCCCACTGAATGCCAAGGAGAAGCCCTCAAGCGGTGGAAATGCTCCACTCGGGGGTGCTTGTGGGCGTCGAGGTGGGCGTGGTGCTCCACCTCTGATGAGCGCCGCCGCTGCGTGGCTTTCGAGCCGTCCGGCGCGCGCCGTTTGCGGGGGCAACACTCGCGCCCCTCCCGCGCCAAAGTGGGCGCCGTAGCGATTTCTGACCCGATTTCGGGTCAGAACTTGCGCTTGGGGTCGCCTGGTCACAAGATGGGCCGGGTGAGCCCCGACCTCGACACGCAACCCGACGCGCGGCTCGTGGCGCACCTCGTCGAGACCACCGGGCTCACCGAGACCGAGGTGGCCCGGATCGTCGAGGACGTCCTGGCCTTCCACGACGAGTCGCTCGAGAGCTTCGTGCGACGTCGCCATGCCGAGCTGCGGCTCACCGGACTGCGCAATCCCGAGGTGTTCGACACGGTGGCCACCGAGCTCGCCGGCCGTGTCGTCGCCGCACCACGGCTGTCGTCACGACAGCTCCGGCGCATCGTTCACGGCTGAGCCCCGCCCGCCCTCGGGCGCGAGATCCCACGACCACCCCCTGACCCCCACCCACCAGCGCGAGCAACACGAGAGGACGTAGGCCATGTGCGGCATCGTCGGCTACATCGGAACCCAGCAGGCAGCACCGTTGATCCTCGAGGGGCTGAGCCGTCTCGAGCACCGTGGCTACGACTCCGCCGGCGTGGCCGTCCTCGGCGGCTCCAAGGAGGCGACGGTGCGGGTGGCCAAGCAGGCCGGTCGCGTGCGTGACCTCAGCAACGAGCTGCCCAAGCGCTTCACCGGCAAGGTCGGCATCGGCCACACCCGCTGGGCCACCCACGGCCCGGCCAACGACGTCAACGCGCATCCCCACACCGACGCCTCGGGCGACGTCGCCGTCGTCCACAACGGCATCATCGACAACGCCGCGACCCTGCGCGCGCAGCTCACCGCCGACGGCGTCGACCTGCTCTCCGACACCGACACCGAGGTGCTCGCCCACCTGATCGCGCGCTCCGACGCCGAGACCCTCGAGGCACGTGTCGCCCAGGCGCTGACGAGCATCGAGGGCACCTACGGCCTCGCGGTCGTGCACGCCGCCTTCCCCGACCGCATCGTCGTGGCGCGCAACGGCAGCCCGCTGCTCATCGGCGTGGGGGAGAAGGAGATGCTCGTCGCCTCCGACCTCGCGGCCCTGATCCGCCACACCACGATGGTCGCCCACCTCGAGGACGGCGAGATCGCCACGCTCACGGCCGGCGGCTTCACGACGTACCGCGCCGACCTGTCCTCGACCCACCGCACCGCCACCGAGGTCGACGTCGACCCCGCGTCGTACGACGCCGGCGACCACGAGTCGTTCATGCACAAGGAGATGTCGGAGCAGCCCGAGGCCGCTGAGCGCGTGCTGCGTGGCCGCCTCGACGAGCGCTTCGGCACCGCCCACCTCGGTGGGCTGCCGATGGGTGCTCGCGAGACCCGGGCGATCAAGCGGGTCAAGATCTTGGGCTGCGGCTCGTCCTACTACGTCGGACAGATGGGGGCCTCCCTCATCGAGGAGCTGGCCAGGATCCCGGCTGATGCCGAGGCCGCCAGCGAGTTCCGCTACCGCGACCCGGTGATCGAGCCCGACACGCTCTACGTTGCGGTCAGCCAGTCCGGCGAGACGATCGACACCCTCCTCGCCGTGCAGGAGATCAACCGCAAGGGCGGACGCTGCGTCGGGTTGGTCAACGTCGTCGGCTCGGCGATCGCGCGCGAGTGCGACGGCGGCATCTACCTCCACGCCGGGCCCGAGGTGGCGGTGGCCTCCACCAAGGCGCTCACCAACATGTTCCTCGGCTTCGCCCTGCTCGCGCTCCAGCTCGGTCGGGTGCGCGACCTGTCGATCTCCGACGGCAAGCGCCTCATCGCCGGGTTGCGCGCGCTGCCCGACCAGATCACCGAGATCCTCGAGCGTGAGGAGGAGATCGCCGAGGTGGCCAAGGTGCTCGCAGAGGCCGAGAGCCTCTTCTTCATCGGCCGCGTGCGCGGCTTCCCGGTCGCCCGCGAGGGCGCCCAGAAGTTCAAGGAGATCAGCTACCGCCACGCCGAGGCCTACCAGACCTCCGAGCTCAAGCACGGCCCGCTGGCCCTGATCTCGCCGGAGGTGCCGACGGTCGCGATCGTGCCCAACGACGAGCTCACCGACCGCAACGTCGGAGCGCTGCACGAGATCGCTGCCCGCGGCGGCCCGCTCGTCGTCATCACCCACGCCGACGTCGACCTGGGTGACGTCGTGTGTCGTCGCATCGACCTGCCGCGCTCCGAGCGCGAGCTCGATCCGATCCTGCTCACGATCCCGCTCCAGCTGCTCGCCTACCGCGCCGCCCAGCACCTGGGCCACGACATCGACAAGCCGCGCAACCTCGCCAAGTCCGTCACCGTGGAATGAGCAGCGCACCACGAGGGACGAGTGGTGCGCGTCGCGAGTGAAGGTTGAGCGAGCCCGCGGCTGAGGAACGAAGCCGCGCAAGGCGAGACGAAACCCGGTGAGGCGGCCGGCAACCTCGAGTGGGTGGTCCAGGCGCGGGAGTTTCACCGCTCCAGCGGAGAATCTCTCGCTTGTGTCATGAAGTTCCGTACAAGAAGCGGGAGTTTTGTCGCTCCGGGTTCCCGGGGCGCGTCGCCCGTGGCAGTTTCACCACTTCAGCGGAGAATCTCTCGCTTCTGTCATGAAGTTCCGCACCAGAAGCGGGAGTTTCGTCGCAGCGACCGCCCTCACACGAACGGCGCGAAGGTCGGCGCCGGCAACGGCCCGTGCGCCCGGTCGCGCGCAGCCTCGAAGCCGGCGGCGACCTCGACGAGCGTGATCTCGCTGTGTGCGGTGCCCCAGAACGACACGGCGACGGGCAGCCCGGCGGCCAGTCCGACGGGCACGGTCAGCAGCGGGTAGCCGGCCATCGCGGTCGGGCTCGTGCAGGAGCCCGATCCGGGCTCGGCGTTGACCAGGTCGATCGGGTGCGCCGGGGCGTACGACGGCGTCACGAGCGCGTCGAGCCCGTGCGTCGCGAGCGCGGCGTCGATCGCCCCGCGGGAGATCTCCTGGCAGCGGGTCCTCGCGGCGGCGTACTCGGGGCTGTCGAGGCCGGGCGCGAGCAGGGCCGCCTCGAGGATCGACTGCCCGAAGTGAGCGAGCTCGACGTCGGCGTGCGCC
>NZ_JAXMNS010000105.1:0-9771 GCF_034670285.1 Nocardioides sp.
GCCCGCTCCCTCCGGGCCCAGGACGACGTGCGTCACGTCGTCGGCCAGCACCGCGTCGAGCAGGTCGTCGGGGCCCACGTGGCCGCGCACCCACGCCGTGCCCCACCACGCCAGACGTCCCGAGAGCGGGAGCGGGGTGAGCTCGGAGGCGTCGTGGTCGGTCACGCCGTCCGACGATAGCCGCGCCGCGCAACCTCCCCGGACGCCTGAGGGCTGGGCGAGGGACTCCTTGGTCGGCCACTAGGGTGGCGCCATGGCTGCGGTGCTCGAGTTCTCCGACGTGACGGTGCGCCGCGGTGACGCCGTTCTCCTCGACCGCGTCACCTGGGTGGTGCGCGAGGGCGAGCGGTGGGTGGTGCTCGGGCCCAACGGAGCGGGCAAGACCACGCTGCTCCAGGTCGCGGCAGCCCAGCTGCACCCCACCGGTGGAGCAGCAGGGGTGCTCGGCGAGCTGATCGGCGCCGTCGACGTCTTCGAGCTGCGCCCCCGTATCGGACTCACCAGTGCAGCCCTGGCCGAGCGGGTCCCGCGCCACGAGCTCGTGCGCGACGCCGTCCTGTCGGCGGCGTACGGCGTGCTCGGGCGTTGGCAGGAGGACTACGGCCACGAGGACCACCGGCGTGCCGACGACCTGCTCATCGAGGTCGGCGTGCAGCACCTCGCCGACCGGACCTTCGGCACGCTCAGCGAGGGCGAGCGCAAGCGCGTGCTGGTCGCTCGCGCCCTGATGACCGATCCCGAGCTGCTGCTGCTCGACGAGCCTGCCGCCGGCCTCGACCTCGGCGGCCGCGAGGACCTCGTCTCGACGCTCTCCACGCTGGCCTACGACCCCGAGTCGCCGGCCACCGTGCTCGTTTCCCACCACGTCGAGGAGATCCCGCCGGGCTTCACCCACGCGCTGCTGCTGCGGCAGGGTCGGGTCGTGGCGGAGGGTCCCCTCGACGACGTCCTGACCGAGCGGTCGCTGTCGGCGGCCTTCGGGATGCCGCTGGCGCTGAGCAAGGCCGATGGCCGTTACGCGGCCCGTCGCAAGACGCGCCACCGCTGACCCCACCTGCGGGGTTGCACCCGGGGGCTCTGGGTAGAGTCGGTTCATGGACTGGCTCACCGAAAACCTCTGGAGCGCCTGGCTGGCTGCCGCCGTCGTGCTCGGCGTCGCCGAGATGTTCTCCCTGGACCTGATCCTGATCATGCTCGCAGTCGGGGCGGTCTCCGGCATGGTGCTCGCGCTCCTCGGTGCACCGTTCGCCCTTCAGGCGGTCGTGGCTGCCGGCGCGTCGGTGGGCATGCTCGCGCTCGTGCGCCCCTCGATGGCCAAGAAGCTGCACGACGGCCCCACGCTGACCCAGGGCCACGACAAGCTGCTCGGCCAGCAGGGCACCGTCACCCAGGCGATCAGTGGTCTGCAGGTCGGCCGGGTCTCCCTCGGCGGTGACGTCTGGACCGCGGCGCCGTACGACGAGACCCTGACCATTGCGGAGGGTGAGACCGTCGAGGTGCTCCAGATCCGTGGCGCCACCGCCTACGTGCACCCCGTGCCACGTCTCGAGCCGTGAGGGTCTCCTGACCCGCTCGGCCCCCAGATCTTTTCGTGCCTGACCCCTAAATCTCGAGGAGAACCATGGCTGACGCCCTGTTGATCGTGTTCGGTTTGTTGCTGGTCTTCGTGATCGTGCTGCTCGCCAAGACCGTGCGGATCATCCCCCAGGCTCGAGCCGGCATCGTCGAACGCTTCGGCAAGTACCGCGTGACCCTGTCGGCCGGACTCAACATCGTGGTTCCGTTCATCGACAAGGTCGGCTACCAGATCGACCTGCGTGAGCAGGTCGTCAGCTTCCCGCCGCAGCCGGTCATCACCCAGGACAACCTGGTGGTCTCGATCGACACCGTCATCTACTTCCAGGTCACCGACCCGGTCGCGGCCACCTACGAGATCGCCAACTACATCCAGGCCGTCGAGCAGCTCACCATGACCACGCTGCGCAACATCGTCGGTGGCATGGACCTCGAGGGCACGCTGACGAGCCGCGACGAGATCAACACCCGTCTGCGCGGGGTCCTCGACGAGGCCACCGGCAAGTGGGGCATCCGCGTCAACCGCGTCGAGCTCAAGGGCATCGACCCGCCGCCGTCCATCAAGGACTCGATGGAGAAGCAGATGCGCGCCGACCGCGACAAGCGGGCGCAGATCCTCACCGCCGAGGGTGGGCGCCAGGCGGCGATCCTCACCGCCGAGGGCGAGAAGCAGTCCTCGATCCTCTCGGCCGAGGGTGACCGCGAGTCGCTGATCCTGCGCGCCCAGGCCGACCGCGAGGCCTCGATCCTGCGCGCCCAGGGTGAGGGCCAGGCGATCCTGACGGTCTTCCAGGCCATCCACGACGGCAACCCCGACCAGTCGCTGCTGTCCTACCAGTACCTCCAGATGATGCCCAAGCTCGCCGAGGGCACGTCCAACAAGCTGTGGATCGTCCCGAGCGAGATCGGCAAGGCCCTCGAGGGCCTCGGCTCGACGATGAACGACCTCAAGGGCATCCCGGACAAGACCGACGGCGTGCGTCAGCGGGTCGACATGGGCTCGACCGACACCCCAGCCCTGGGCGGTGACGGCATCGCTGACGAGGAGCGCCGCCGTACGAGCGCGGCCGTGGAGCAGGCGATCGCGGAGGCCCAGGCCGCCGCCAACCCGAACAAGCCGGCGCCGTCCACCGGCGGCGGCGCTGTCGCCGACCCGTCGGTGGCCCCGGGTGAGGTCCCGCCGGAGGAGCCGCCGGCTCCGCCGCAGCCCTGAGGTGACGGGGCTCGAGGCGGCCCTGATCCTGCTTGCCGGGATCGGGGCGGGAACCATCAACACGGTGGTCGGCTCGGGCACCCTGATCACCTTCCCGACGCTGCTGGCGTTCGGGGTCCCGCCGGTGACGGCGAACGTCTCCAACAACATCGGGCTCGTGCCGGGCTCGTGGACCGGCGCCTACGGCTACCGTCGCGAGCTGGTCGGGCAGCGTCCCCTGGTGCTGCGGCTGCTGTCGGCCTCGGTCCTGGGCGCGGGGATCGGCGCGGTGCTGCTGCTGGTGCTCCCCGACAGTGCCTTCGAGGCCGTGGTGCCCGTGCTGATCGGTCTCGGGGTCGTGCTCGTGGTCGTCCAGCCCCGGCTGGCCCGCCGGGTAGCCGCTCGTGCCGTTCTCCGGGAGCGCACCGGCGCACCCGTCCGCGAGCACGAGGGCCGGTGGGTGTGGCCGACCGTGCTCGGCACCGGCATCTACGGGGGCTACTTCGGCGCAGCCCAGGGCGTGCTCCTGATGGGCGTGCTGGGCGTTGGCGTGCCGCAGGACATCCAGCGCAACAACGCCGTCAAGAACGTCCTGGCCGGAGCCGTGAACACCGTGGCCGGCGTGATCTTCGTGGTCGTCGCCGACGTCGACTGGGCGATCGTGGGGCTCATCGCCGTCGGAGCCACGATGGGTGGTCTCATCGGCGCACGCGTCGGGCGACGACTCCCGCCGATCGTGCTGCGCACCGTGATCGTGGTGGTGGGAGTCGTCGCCCTGACGACGTTCGTCGTGACGTGAGGCGCTTCGGGCCGGTCGTCAGCCGATCTTGAGCACCGTGGTGCCGCCGGCGAGCTTGTCGTGCCAGCCCTGACGACTCACGGTGTCGTTGTTGATCGTCACCGCGATGAAGATCACCGCGCCGATGAACGCGATCGTGCCCAGGAACGGTCCGACGATCGGGACGATGCTGATGAGACCGAGCGCCTGGAAGCTGCTGCGTATGGCGGCCTGCTGAAGCGTCGGGTTGCTCTCGCCGTCAGGGCCGATGACCTTGAGCTTCATGATCTGCTTGCCGATGGTCGCGCCCTTGTTCGACTCGAACCAGGCGTTGTAGCCGATGTAGACGGCCACCGAGAAGACCTGGAGGAACAGGTAGAACACGAAGAGCTCGCCGCGGCTGTTGTAGAAGCCGCTGAGGAAGATGGCGCCGAGGATCCCGTAGATGATCCCGTAGACGATTCCGAACCCGACGCCGTCGATGAGGCGGGCCAGGAACCGGTCCATCAGCTCTGCTGGGCGAGTGCCACCGGGTGGTCCGGCGGACGGTGGCGGCGCTCCGCCGTACTGTCCGGGCGGCGGTGGCGGTGGTGGCGGCGGCGTCTCACTCATGCCCACCACACTCCCAACACCGTCGCGCGACGGCAATGGCTTCGGCGAAAACGCTCGAAGTCGGGTCAGAGTGGCTCAGGCCTGCGCGAGCGCCTTCTTCTCGGCCCTGGTGAGCTTGACGACCTTCTTGACGCGCAGCCCGAGGAGGCCGGCGAGCACGGCACCGGCAGCGACTGCCGTGCCGGCGATACCGATGTTGCGGGGCATGAGCTCCTTCTCCACCGCCTGGTAGGCAGTGGCCGCGTCGGCGCCGTCGACGGCCATCCCGATGAGCACGAGGCTGCGTCGGGCGCTGCCACTCGCCAGCAGGGTGGCGGCTCCCAGCGCGATCTCGCGCGACCCGAACCACTGGGTCAGCAGCGGGTTGCTGGTGGTGGTCCCCATGGACGACTGCACGAGGTCGGGCTTGATGAGGGAGGCGACGCCGATGCCGATCCGGCCGAGGGAGAGTCCGGTCACAGAGTTCATGTCTCGGACCCTAGCGTCCGGTGAGAATCACCCGTCAGCGGTCTCAGTCGAGATGGGCACGGCGCCAGCGCTCGAGCTGGTCGTAGACGAGGGCGCGAGCCTCGGGCCTGGAGAGCACGACGTCATGGCGTGCCCCGTCGATCGCGACATAGCTGATGTGCGGCCCGACCGACGTGGACCAACGCCGGATCTGCGGCACGTCGAGGACGATGTCGTGGTTGTGGGCGATGTCGTCCAGCTCGACGGTGTGACGGGTCGAGGCCGAGGACAGCACGAGCACCGGCGCCAGCACCGACAACCCGGCGTGGAGGGCGGCGTGGCCGCGTCGGATCGCGCGGAGCCACCCCAGACGGATCGGGTAGGACTCGATCGGCTTCCAGCCCAGGTCGTAGTCCCACTCGCCGCCGAAGTCGACGTGGAGGCTGCGGCCGTAGACGCCGGTGACGTCACGACCGAGGGCGTGCATGGGGCGCAGCCGGCCCAGCCGCTCGAGCACGGCGTCCGCCACCGGGGTCCGCATCCAGGCCGGCCCCTGGAGGTCGAACCAGGGCGAGTTGAGCACCACCCCGGCCAGCTCGGCCGGTTGACGGGCATCGCTCCACAGGGCGGCCGTGAGACCCCCGGTGGAGTGAGCGGACAGCACCACGTGGTCGTGCTCGTCGCGTTCGGCCACCCGCCACCAGCAGGCGTCGAGGTCGGCGAAGTACTCGGACAGGTCGGCGACGTACGTCGGGGTCTGGTGCGGCAGCATCGAGCGGCCGTACTTGCGCAGGTCCACGGCGTAGAAGTCGTAGCCCCGCTCCAGCCACCACTCGGCGTACTCGGTGTGGAAGAAGTAGTCGGCGAACCCGTGGACGTGGAGCACCGCCCGCCCGTTCGAGCGCTCGGCGCGCCGCCTCACGAGCGTGGCGGTCACCGGACCCTCGCCGTCCGGGGGCAGGCTGATCGTCTCGGACTCCCAGGGCTCGCCCAGGATGTCGGGTGTCTGGCGATCGCGCATGCCGAGGATTCTGCCGGTCCGGCTGCCTGCGACGCGCACGGGTCTACGGCATACCGGCCCGGAGCGTGGATCGGGCGGCTACGGTGCGGTCGTGAGTTGGATGCACGAGATGACGGGGTCGTGGCGTGCAGGCACCCATCGCAGCCAGATGACGACCCTCCTGGGTCTGCTCGCCTGCGTCGGGCTGTGGTTCGGGCTCTCCCTGTTCCGCTACGACCTCTTTCCCCTGGCCGGCTACTTCCTCTGGCTCTTCGTGGGCATGCTGCTGCTGCGATTCGGACCGCTGCTGCTGCTCACGGGAGTCATCCTGCTGGCCGGCCTCGGCACCGGGTCACTCACAGCCGCGTCTTCCGCACCCTCACTGGTCAGCATCGGCGTCCTGCTGCTGCTGAGCGTCGCGCTGGTGCTCTACTTCGCCAGCCGCCAGCGCAGCGGCCTGCCCACGCCGCTGAGCGAGGCGCTCCTGGCCGACCTGCGCGACCGGCTGACGGCGCAGGGCCAGGTGCCGCCGCTGCCGCACGGCTGGGCCGCCCAGAGCGCCATGGTCGGGGCGTACGGCGTCGGTTACGCCGGCGACTTCATGGTCGCCGACCTCGACCCGGACCACGAACGGCTCGAGCTCGTGCTCGTCGACGTGGTCGGCAAGGGCCTCACGGCGGCGCCGTCGGCGCTGCTGCTCGCTGGTGCGTTGAGCGGACTGATCGGCACCATCCACGAGGATGATCTCCTCCTCGCGGCCAACGACGTGCTGCTCCGTCAGCAGGCGCCGGAGACCTTCGCCACCGCGGTGCACGTGAGCGTGGGCCTGGTCGACGGGTCCTACACGATCCGTAGTGCGGGTCACCCGCCCGCGTTGCGCTGGTCGGCGAGCGAACGGCAGTGGACGATCGACAACTCGCGCGGCCTCGCGCTCGGCATCGACGTGCATCCTGAGCTCGAGGCCAGTCACGGGACGCTGCAGGCAGGCGACGCGTTGATGTTCTACACCGACGGGGTGATCGAGTCACCTCGCTCGCACCTCGACGACCGCATCGAGTGGCTTCGAGAAGTCGGCCGCGCGGCGATGCTCGACGGCGTGGAGGGGGCCGCTCAGCGCATCGTCTCCCGGGTCGAGCGCGGCGACGACGACCGTGCGGTGCTCATCATCGCGCGGGAGTGATGTCCGCGACGGTGTCGGTGTCGGTGTCGCCCGCCGCCATGCGATCGAGGCGTGGGAAGCGGACCGTGACGGCCGTGCCGTGGCCGGGCCGGGAGTCGACCGAGATCGCCGCGTCGTGCCGCTGGACGATCGCGGCCACGATGCTGAGACCCAGACCCGTCCCTGGAATCGCTCTTCGAGTGGCCTCGCTGGAGCGGAAGAAGGTCGTGAACAGGCTCGACTGCTCGTCGAGCGGTATCCCGATCCCGGTGTCGCGCACGACGAGGGTCGGACCGGACGGCGGCCCGGTCGCTCCGTCGGTCGCTCCGTCGTCCGCCTCGGACACGCTGAGCACCACGGAGCCTGCCCCCACGGTGAACTTGAGAGCGTTGCTGACGAGGTTGATCACGAGGGTCTCGATCGCCTCGAAGTCGCCGTTCACCGGCACCGGCCGGCCGGGGACTGCGAGGGTCACCTCGACCCGCGGATCCGCCGCCCTGGTGAGGTCGGCGATCGCCGGGCGGAGACGGTCGATCACCTCGGCGAGGTCCAGCTCGCCGAGCGGCACGTCACCCCTCCCGGTCTCGACGCGCGAGAGCGTGAGCAGGGAGTCCACCAGCTGGGTGAGGCGTCGGTTGCCGCGGTCGAGGGACTCCACCGCTGCCTGTTGAGGCTCGGTGAGGCGGCCGAGATCTCCCACCTGCAACAGCTCGAGGTAGCCGGTGATGCTCGACAGGGGAGTCCTCAGCTCGTGGCTCACGGTCGAGATGAGGGAGTCCTTGAAGGCGTTGGCCTCTCGCAACCGCTGCAGCGACTCCTGGTCGCGCCGCAGTGCGCTGAGCGTCGCCTGCTGGAGCTCGAGGCGCGCGCTGATCTCCTCGCCGGTCGTCACGTAGCCGATGAGCCGGCCCTCCGGGCCCAGGATGCGCGTCGTGCCGACCGACACGGGCAGCGGCGCGCCCGACCGGGTCCTCATCAGCAGCTCGCGGTTCGTGGCTTCGTCGGCGAGCGCGGGCACCACCCTGCCCGGGGTCGGGTCGACGTGCAGCCGCTCGGCCTGCTGCCTCCAGTAGTCGTCCTGGTGCAGCATCTCGGGGGTCCGACCTCGGACCTCGGCTGCCGACCATCCGAGCAGCTGCTCGGCGCCCGCGTTGAAGTGGGTGATCCGGCAGTCGGTGTCGAGGGCGATGAGGATGGTGTTGGTCGCGCTGTCGAGGATCTGGCCGACCGTGGCGGTGGCGCGCTCCTCACGGTCGGTCGCTGCGTGCAGCTCTTCCTCCTGACGCGCGAGCCGGCGCATCACCTCGGCCGGACCGGACATCACGAGGTTGCGCAGGTGCAGCGGGGTGGCCTCGTAGAGCGCGACCGTGCGCCGGTGGACCACCACGAGCAGGGCCAGCGGGACCGAGAAGGCCAGCGCGAGGACGATCTTGGCGGACACGGTCGCCGTCAGCAGGTCGACCGACAGGATGCCGGGTCCGATCAGTGCGATGGGGAAGAGCACGCCGTCGAGCGCGAGGGTGCCGACGTACCCCACGACGTACATCGGGGCCATCAGCACCGGTCGCAGCCGCGCCTTGGCGAACTCGAGGAACGCGAGCAGGGCGAGGAGCTCGACCACGATGAGCGCGCCTCCGCCGATCACGACGCGCAGCGACTGGTCGAGGAGTGCAGGCTCCACTAGTCCGCTGCCGAAGCCCTGACCATCACGCAACGCGTGGCGGGCGACGAAGAACGACGAAGAGACCAGCACGTTGGTCGTGATCACCAGAGCGACCACGGTGCGCACGGCGCGGAGGTCCCTGCCGACGATGACACTCACCAGGGTCGTGAACATGAGGGCGCCGTACAGCACCTGCCCGGCGCCGAGGTCGACGTCGCCGACCACGGGCAACCGGTAGACGGCGTTGAAGAACCCCCCGAGCACCAGCACCGCCGAGAGGTGGGTGAAGAGCAGAACGTAGCGGAGCTGCCCGGTGGCGAGGATGGCGAACGGGATCGCGGCGTAGATGACGACGCTGACGAGAAAGAGCTCTAGACCGCTCATGATCAGGCCCCCGGGGGTCCTACGCGATCAGTGGTACCTCACCCTGACACAGCCCGACGGTCCTGTCCCGAGCATCGTCAATCCCTCGACGCGCCCTCCGGGGCGCGCCTCACGCCCTCGGTCAGTGCGCGTACGTGCCGTGCAGGATGGCGCGCCCGGCGGTCTTGAAGGCCAGGTTGAAGGAGACCACGGCGGGGGAGGCGTCGGAGTCGACGCCCAGCGTCGCCTTGGTGACGGCGTGGACGACGAAGAAGTAGCGGTGCACTTGGTCGCCGGCGGGCGGCGCCGCGCCCATGAAGGCCTTGGACCCGCCGTCGTTGCGGCACATGAAAGCGTCGCCCGGCAACGCCGCACCATCGGCCCCGGCGCCTGCGTCGAGGGACGTCACGTCGGCGGGGAGGTCCACCAGCACCCAGTGCCAGAAGCCGCTGGGCGTGGGTGCGTCGGGGTCGAAGCAGGTGACGGTGTAGCTCTGTGCGCCCTCGACGGCGTCCCAGGACAGCTGGGGCGAGGTGTCGCCGGCCGACGCGACCTGGGCGTCCGAGAGCGGCGCGCCGTCAGTGACGTCGCTGCTCGTCACCGTGAAGTCGGGGACCACGGGGAGCAGGTCGTAGGGATTGGGGGTGACGGGGCGCTCGAGAACCATGACCCGAACATAGCCGTGAACCGGTCGTCGAGGTCCACCCCAGAGGTTCGGTGCCCGCCTTCCACGCAGAGGCGGAATGATGGGGCAGATGGACGACTTCTACGCCTACCCGACCGGTCTACGTCTGACCGGACGCCGCGTCGTCGTGGTCGGGGGCGGCCACGTGGCGCAGCGACGGGTCCCGCACCTCATCAAGGCGGGGGCCGACGTGGTCGTCGTGTCGCCCGCGGTGAGCCCGGCCATCGAGGGGTTGGTGCAGGGCGGTGAGGCGACGTGGCTGGCCCGCGGCTTCGTCCCCGACGACCTCGACGACAC
>NZ_JAXMNS010000106.1:0-9744 GCF_034670285.1 Nocardioides sp.
CCACCTCGGCCAACGCAACAACCCCACCGACGGCACCGTCGACGTCACCGGCACCCTCGCCGTCGAGGACGCCCTCGACCTGGAGGCCGCCGTCAAGCAAGGCGCCGAGACGCTGGGCGACCTCGGGTGCGAGGAGTCGCTCGGTGCGCGGCGCTCGATGGCCGTGGGCGAGATGGCACGCACCCAGCTGACCCTCGACCTCGACACCGGGACCTCCGGCGACAGTGGTGGGCGTGGCGTCGTGATCTACGCCCACATCGATGCCGACAGCCCCCACGTGAGCCTCGACAACATCGGCGGCGGAGACGTGCTGATCGAGCTGCTCAAGGCCTGGTGCCAAACCGCCGGCACGTCGGTGACCATCAAGCCCGTCTTCGACCTCAACCAAGAAATCTCCACGCAGGCGTACGTGCCGACGGCCAAGCTCGTGGAACAAGTGCGCCTGCGCGACCAGTGCTGCGTCTTCCCCCAGTGCACCCGCAGAGCCGCCCATTGCGACCTCGACCACCGGGTGCCGTTCAACAAGAACAACCCCGGGTCCGGTGGCCCGACATCCACTTCGAACCTCTCGCTGCTCTGCAGGAAGCACCACCGAGCCAAGACCTTCAGCGCTTGGGCCTACGACAGCCCCCAGCCCGGGGTCTACGACTGGACCAGCCCCTCAGGCGCCAGGTTCAGGGTCACCCGAGGCCGCCGCCACGGGCGGATTCCAGTCACCACCCCGCTGGACGACCCACCCGAGCCCTGAACACCCCGCCCCCACACCCCGCCCACTCGGGCGGGGCCACTTGCACGTCGGTAGTCGGCTACGGCTCCCGGGGCTCGCTGTTGGGCAGCCCGACCGTGTCCTGCAGGGCGTCCTCGGGGTCGGTCGGAACGTTGCCCACCAGGGTCTCGACCGGGCCCAGACGACGGCCGCAATCGGCCTCCCGCCCGGGGTCGCAGGGCTGGAAGCGGGTGACTCCGCCGAAGTTGCCGGTCCACACCGTCCCGCCGGGGCCGATGGTGGTGGCGGCATAGAAGCTGTTGTTCATCGGGAACGCGGTGGTCTCCACGGTGAGCTCGACGTCGCCGCTGTCCCAGTCCAGCCCCTCGAGGGTCCAGACACCGTCGCGTGATCCGATTCCGTAGATGAGCCCGGTCGCGGAGCTCATGGTCGGAATGCCGTTCGGGATGGCTACGTCCGGGTTCGACCAGGCCACGTTGCAGGTCTTCGTCCGCGGGTCCCAGTCGAACCGCTCGATCCCGCGAGGCTCGTTCCCTGGTAGCCCGGAGAGCAGCTGCGAGTACGGCGCCAGCTGCGGCGGCAGCTGCCCCAGCACGGGATCTGCCTTCATCAGGTTGTTGACCACCACGGCGCTGTTGCCGCGCACCAGCACCGACTGCTCCGACAGCGACTGCTCGGCAGACGTGTCCCCGAAGGTCACCGGGATCTCGCAGGCGATTCGACGGTCGGCGCCCGGGTGAAGCCTTTTCCAACCGGCGGGGATCTTGTCGCGCCACATCAGGACCAGGTGCATCAGATCTTGGCCGTCAGTGACGACCACGAATCGGTCGTCGCGCGCCTCGGTACCCATCAGGGTCGGTGTCGAGCCGGACCCTGCGCCGAGACGACCTCCACCCGAGCCGCCCGCGCCCTCGTACACCGAGCGCCACCGGGTCGACAACCGCTTGCCGTTCCAGTTGATGCGATACATCGCGTGGCTGGTGACGACATAGATGCCACCCTTCTCGTCGGCGGCGATCGAGTTCGAGACGGTCTCGACCTCACCGTTACGGCCGCCGGCGCAGTCCTTGCCGTTGATGGAGAGCGTGCGCAGGTGCTTGTTGTTCATGCGACCCGGTCGCCGGGGCACCACACCGACCACACCGTTCTCGGTGGCAAACGCAAGGTGCCCGTCGTAGGTCATGGTGAGACCGACGAGTTGGTCGTCGCCGCACAAGGCGCGCGCGGGAAGGTCGAATCGACGCAGCAGCGCGATGCTCGACAATCGTCGCCTCGGCACCAAGTCGCCGTAGACCTCCAGCGAGGTCGCCTGCCCGACGTGGAGGCGGTTGTCGGCGTCGACGAGGTTGTAGGCCCCTGACACCGAGTTCGCGCCGGGCCCTGCACCCTCCTCCACCTGAGGGATGTACTTGTCGATGACCGTGACTGTCTTCGGGTCGATCTTGAGGATCTCCCCTGTGAAGCCGACCGTCGAGGCCCAGATGACTCGTCCGCCTCGGGGGTACTTCGGCGAGGACGACAGCACCACTGGCGCAGACGCGAAGCCGTCATGGTCGACGTTGATCCGGCTGGCAGGGCCGGTCGGCCCAGGGAACGGCGATGACGCCTGGGCGTAGGAGTTCCGGTGGTTGCCGGCCCAGGGCGAGGCCGCCAGATGCCGGTTGCAGCGAGGTTCGGTGCCCTTGGCCCCGGTGGGAATCCTGCAGGCTGTCTGCTTGCGCCTGGTCGACGTCTCGGGTGAGGAGGGGGCGGTCGATCCAGCCGAGAGCTGGACCACCCCAGGGGTCCCTGCCGAGGGGGGCGAACCCTGAGCTGCGGCCGCTAGGGCCAGGACGGTGGCAAGGGCTGGCAGCAGGACTCGCGCAGGCACGTCGAGCTCCTTCGGGTAGGTCCGGACTCGTGTGATCCGTCAACGACCTGCTCTCGCACGGGTTACGTGCTCGCGTGCCCCGCCCCCAGCCTCCGCACTGGTCAGGCCTTGGCCACCTGGATCGTCGCGGTCTCGCCGTCGGCGAGGGCAGCCGTCGTCCCGTCGCCGGCGTCACCCGCCTCGACCACCAGGTACGACGTCGCGAGGGTCTCGCTGGTGACGAGGTCCTCGTGGGTGCGGGCGGCGGCCTGCACGGCTGCTGAACCGCCCACCGTCAGCGAGATCCGGTCGGAGACGTCGAGGCCGGCGTCGCGGCGAGCCTGCTGGATCGCACGCACCAGGTCGCGGGCCAGGCCCTCGGACGCGAGGTCGTCGGTCACGGCGGTGTCGAGGACGACGAAGCCGCCGCTCGGCAGCACGCCGGTGACGGAGTCGGTGTCCTCGGAGCCGGCGACGGTCTCGAGGGTGTACTCCCCCTCGACCAGCGCGAGGCCGCCCGAGGTGACGGTGCCGTCCTCGGCCACCGACCAGTCGCCCGACTTCGAGCCCTTGATCGCGACCTGCACGTCCTTGCCGAGCCGCGGTCCGGCGGCGCGGGCGTTGACGGTGAGCTTCTGCTCGACGCCGTACGCCGCCGCCTCGTCGCTGTCGACCGACAGCAGGCGGACGTTCTTGACGTTGACCTCGTCGGCGACCAGCGCCTCGAGGCCCTCGTCGGACAGGGCACCGGGGTCGGTGACGACCACGGTCAGCGTCGACAGCGGCAGACGGTTGCGCAGGCCGGCGGCCTTGCGCAGCGCGGAGGCTGCCGAGCAGACCTCGCGCACCTGGTCCATCGCTGCGACGAGTCCGTCGTCGGCGGGCAGCTCGTCGGCAAGGGGCCAGTCGGCGAGGTGCACCGAGCGCTCGCCGGTCAGTCCGCGCCAGACCTCCTCGGTCGTCAGCGGCAGCAGCGGCGCCGTGGCCCGGCACAGCGTCTCGAGGACGACGTACAGCGTGTCGAAGGCGCCGGCGTCCTCGTCGAAGAACCGGTCGCGCGAGCGGCGGATGTACCAGTTGGACAGCACGTCGAGGAAGCTGCGCGTCACGTCGCAGGCGTCGGCGACGGCGTAGGCGTCCAGCGCCTCGGTCATCTGCTCGACGTACTGACGGCACTTGGCGAGCACGTAGCGGTCGAGCGCGTTGCTCGAGTCGCCCCGGCCCTCGGCGACGAGGCCCTCGCCGCCACCGGCGGCGTTCGCGTAGAGCTGGAAGAAGTACCAGCTGTTCCACAGCGGGATCATCACCTGGCGCACCGAGTCGCGGATGCCCTGCTCGGTGACGACGAGGTTGCCGCCACGCAGGATCGGGCTCGACATCAGGAACCAGCGCATCGCGTCGGCTCCGTCGCGGTCGAAGACCTCCGAGACGTCGGGGTAGTTGCGCAGCGACTTCGACATCTTGTTGCCGTCGGAGCCGAGGACGATGCCGTGGCTGATGCAGTTGGAGAAGGCGGGCTTGTCGAAGATCGCCGTGGCCAGGATGTGCAGCGTGTAGAACCAGCCGCGCGTCTGGCCGATGTACTCGACGATGAAGTCGGCCGGGAAGTGCCCCTTGGCGTCGGCGGTGCCGTCGAACCACTCGGCGTTCTCGAACGGGTAGTGCACCTGGGCGTAGCTCATCGAGCCCGAGTCGAACCACACGTCGAGGACGTCGGTGACGCGACGCATCGTCGACTGGCCCTCCTCCGGCGACCTGGGGTCGTCGGGGTTGGGGCGCGTGAGGTCGTCGACCCACGGGCGGTGCAGGTCGGTCTCGCCGTGCTTGTTGGTGGGCAGGCGACCGAAGTCGCGCTCGATCTCTTGATAAGACCCGTAGACGTCGAGGCGCGGGTAGGCCTCGTCGTCGGACTTCCACACCGGCACCGGGGAGCCCCAGAAGCGGTTGCGGGTGATCGACCAGTCGCGGGCGTTCTCCAGCCAGCGGCCGAACTGGCCGTCCTGGATGTGGTCGGGCACCCAGTTGATCTCCTGGTTGAGCTCGAGCATCCGCTGCTTGATCGCGGTCACCTCGACGAACCACGACGAGACGCCCTTGTAGATGAGGGGCTCGCGGCACCGCCAGCAGTGCGGGTAGGAGTGGTCGTAGGTCTCGCGGCGCAGCAGCACGGTGCCGGGGCTGACCGAACCGGTCTCGCCCTCGCCCTTCGTGGCGGCCTTGAGGTGGTCGATGACGTGCGGGTTGGCGTCGAAGACCAGCATGCCCTCGTAGTCGGCGACCGGGAACGTGAAGCGCCCGTCCTTGCCGACCGGCATGACGGCCTCGATGTTCTCGCGGTCGGTGACGATCTTGTCGTCCTCACCGAACGCACCGGCGGTGTGGACCATCCCGGTTCCGTCGGTGGTCGTCACGAACTCGGCCGCCACGACGCGGAAGGCGTTCTCGTGGCCGGCGTAGTAGGAGAACGGCGGGGTGTAGGTGAGGCCGACCAGGTCGGCGCCGGTGCCACGCCAGGTGACCTCGGGCTCCTCGCCCAGCTCACGGGCGTACGACGCCACGCGGGCCTCGGCGAGCACGTAGCGGGTGCCGTCGTGCTCGACGACGACGTAGTCGATCTCCTCGCCGACCATCACCGCGAGGTTGCTCGGCAGCGTCCACGGCGTCGTCGTCCAGACGAGCAGCTTGGCGCCCTGGAGCTCGCCGGGGGTGGTGACGTCGTAGCCCACGGTGACCGCGGGGTCCTGACGGTTCTGGTAGACGTCGTCATCCATGCGCAGCTCGTGGTTGGACAGCGGCGTCTCGTCGTTCCAGCAGTAGGGCAGCACGCGGAAGCCCTCGTAGACCAGGCCCTTGTCGTGCAGCTGCTTGAACGCCCACATGACCGACTCCATGTAGTCGGCGTTCATCGTGCGGTAGTCGTTGTCGAAGTCGACCCAGCGCGCCTGACGCGTCACGTAGTCGCGCCACTCGCCGGTGTACTTCATCACCGAGTCGCGGCAGGCGTCGTTGAACTTGTCGATGCCCATCTCGACGATCTCGTCGGTGGTCTTGATGCCGTTGAGGCGCATCGCCTCGAGCTCGGCGGGCAGCCCGTGGGTGTCCCAGCCGAAGCGGCGCTCGACGCGCTTGCCGCGCATCGTCTGGAAGCGCGGGATGAGGTCCTTGACGTAGCCGGTGAGCAGGTGGCCGTAGTGCGGCAGGCCGTTGGCGAACGGCGGTCCGTCGTAGAAGACGAACTCGTTCGAGCCATCAGTGCCGCCGTCACGAGCGTCGACACTGGCCTGGAACGTGCCGTCGGCCTCCCAGAACGCAAGGATCCGCTGCTCGATGTCGGGGAAGCGGGGGTTCGAGGGAACGGCCGTGCCGTCCGCGTTCTTCGGGTAGTTCATCAAGGGCTCCTGCGCTCGTCGGGTGCTTCACGACGAGGACGACCCAGACCTACGGACCGCGGTACCACCTCGATTGCCCGGCAGGCCGGACCACTCATTCACGGGCTGTGACGGGCCCCTCCGTCCGGTTCTACTGAGCCCCAGCGCATGCGGGCCGTTCTTCCGGAGACTCGCCGCTGATGACGGCTCGAACGTCTGTGGCCCTACGGTATCCCCACTCGTGAGGGTGCGACCAATCCCTTAAACCGTCTGGCTACCGTGGTGGCTCCGCCCCCTCGAACTTCAGGAGCCCCATGACCCGCACGATCCCGACCCGATCTGTCGGTGTCCTGTTCGCCCTCGCCCTCGCCGTGACCGCCGCCGGTTGCTCCGGGTCCGACGAGCCGGCCGCACCGACCGAGCAGGCGACCTCGGCGGCCTCACCGTCCCCCGAGACGCCGGTGGAGGAGACCGTGGAGAAGGTGGACCGGCCCCTGGTGACGGCTGCGGAGACGGCCCGGGCGCAGATCGACGGCGGCGTCGTCCTCGAGGTCCAGAGCGCAGGCGACGGCTGGCGCGTCGCCGTGATCGACCAGGACGGGGTCGAGTACGACGTCGTGCTCACCGCCGATGGCACGGGTGTGCTCATCGACCCCACGGAGGACGACGACGACTCCCAGGCCCGCACCGAGCAACGCGCCCTCGTGCGCGACATCGACGTGTCCTACGTGGACGCTCTCGTGGCCGCCCGCGACGCCGGCACGGAGGGCGACGTCGACACCGTGGTCCTCGACCAGGACGACGCCATCACCACCTGGAACATCACCGTCGCCGCCGGCACCCCCGACGAGCGCACGGTGATCGTCGATGCCGGCACCGGCGCAGTGGTGCGCGTCGACGAGGGTGACGGACGCACCGGGCAGTAGCCCCACGGTTCCGCCTAGGCTGGTCCACCGTGACGACACCTGCAGCCTCCGGCCACGCCCTGCTCACCCTCGACGCCGACGGCGCCGTGCTCGACGCCTGGTTCCCCGAGCCCGTGCTCGGCGTTTCACCGGCCGAGGCCCCCGCCGACCTCACCGCCCTGGCGACCCCGGACGACGTCCGCCGGGTCACCCGCGAGGTGCGACTGGTCGAGATCGCCGACCTCGCCGCTGCGCCGACCAGCACCGAGGAGGTCTGGCTGCGCCTGCACCTGCTCTCGCACCGGCTGGTCGCCCCGCACGGTCAGTCGATGGAGGGCGTCTTCGGTCTCCTCACCAACGTCGTGTGGACCTCCGCAGGCCCCTGCGCCGTCGCCGGCTTCGAGCTGACCCGCGCCCGCCTGCGCGCTGCAGGTCAGCACGTCACCGTCTTCGGCATCGACAAGTTCCCCCGCATGGTCGACTACGTCGTGCCGAGCGGCATCCGCATCGGTGACGCCGACCGCGTGCGCCTCGGCGCCCACCTCGCCGACGGCACGACCGTCATGCACGAGGGTTTCGTGAACTTCAACGCCGGCACCCTCGGCGCCTCGATGGTCGAGGGCCGGATCTCGGCCGGCGTCGTGGTCGGCGACGGCTCGGACGTCGGCGGTGGCGCCTCGATCATGGGCACGCTCTCGGGCGGCGGCAAGGAGACGATCTCGATCGGCGAGCGCTGCCTGCTCGGCGCCAACGCCGGCATCGGCATCTCGCTCGGCAACGACTGCGTCGTGGAGGCCGGCTGCTACGTCACCGCCGGCACCAAGGTCACCATCTCCGACCGCGACGGCAAGCCGAAGGTCATCAAGGCCGTCGAGCTCTCCGGGGCCGACCACGTGCTCTTCCGCCGCAACTCCGTGAGCGGCACCGTCGAGGCCGTACAGCGCGAGGGCAGCGGCGTCGCGCTCAACGAGGCCCTGCACGCCCAGTAGTCCACCTCACCCGTTGGGCAACCAGACGCCAGCCACACTTGAGCCATGGCCCGCTCCTCGACGAACCCTCCCCTGGGCCGGCGGCTCCTCGCGCCCCTCGCCCTGCTCGGAGCGGGCGCCCTGGTCGTCGGTGCCGTCGCCGTCGGGATGAACGACCTGCGGGTGCCTTTCGCGCCCGGCGAGCGGTGCACCGTCGAGGTCGACGGCCACGTGGTCGACCTCAACCTCGAGCAGGCCGAGCACGCCTCGACCATCGCGGCGATCGGCGTCCGACGGGGGCTCCCGGCCCGCGCAGTCTCCATCGCGCTCGCGACGGCCTACCAGGAGTCGAAGCTCGAGAACGTCGACTACGGCGACCGCGACTCCCTCGGCCTCTTCCAGCAGCGGCCCTCCCAGGGATGGGGCACCAAGGTCCAGGTGCAGGACCCCGTCTACGCGACCAACGCCTTCTACGACGGCCTGGTGAAGGTCGCCGGCTATCGCAACCTGCCCATCACCGAGGCGGCCCAGGCCGTGCAGCGCTCAGGCTTCCCCGACGCCTACGCCGACCACGAGCAGGACGCCCGGGCGCTGGCCTCTGCCCTCACCGGCAACTCCGAGGAGGCCTTCGCCTGCACCCTCGACGGCGACGTCGCCGCCGGCGATCCCGCGCTGCTCGACAGCGGACTCACTGCGCGCGCCGACGCCGTCCGCGACGACCTCGTCAACCGCTTCGGCGACCTCTCGCTCGGGGGTTTCGCCCCCGGCGGCGTCCGCGACGGCCACATGGAGGGCTCGACGCACTACGACGGTCGTGCCCTCGACATCTTCTACCGCCCCGTCAACGACGCCAACCAGCAGCGCGGCTGGGCGCTCGCGCAGTACGTCGTCGCCCAGGCCGACCGCCTCGGCGTGCAGACGGTCATCTTCGACGACCGCATCTGGCGTGCCGGGCGCGACGACTCCTGGCGCGACTACCGCGCCCCGACGGGCGGCGACCCGGTGATCCTCGAGCACCGCGACCACGTGCACGTCGACGTCTTCTCCTAGGGCGTGACGACGAACCCTCGGTCGGGCGCAGCCGTGCCGTCGCGCACGGCGGCGTAGAGGGCATCGAGCCCGCCGAGTCCGTCGGAGTGCTCGATCCGCAGCCAGCTCCGGCCGGCCTCCAGCGCACCGGAGAGGAACTCCTGCGTGCGGCGGTGGTACTCCTGCGGCCCCCACTCCTCGAGCCGCGCCGAGATCACGCTCGGGGCGAAGAACATCTCGCTGCGCTCGCGGATCAGGTCCTTGCCGCCGCCGGCGTCGTCCCAGTGCGTCAGGCCCACGTGGAGCGAGCGTCGCATCGCCTCGCCGAGGTGGCGGTGCAGTCGACCCAGCACGGCGCCGTTGCCCGACATGTCGACCAGCACGCTCGGTCGCACCGCGATGGTCTGCTCCACCTCGTCGTAGGTCACCACCTCGTCGTAGAGGTCGAGGCCCTCGACGAAGGCGCGGTTGCGCGCAGAGGTGACGCCGACGACGTGCGGTGAGTCGGCGTCCTGGCGCAGGGCATGCGCGACCCCGAGCGCGGTCTTGGACGACGCCGACACGACGACCACCTGCTCGGCGCCGTACCAGCCCTCGCCGCGCAGCTGCTCCCACAACGCCCACGCCGTGACGTGCAGCGGGTAGAGGAGCAGGCGCAGGTCGTCGTCGGCGCGGTCGTAGCCGACCTCGTCGAGCACGCGCACGTAGGAGTTGTAGGTGCTCGGCAGCGCCGCGCGGTGCGGTGCGGCGTCGCGGACCGGACGGCCCGGCGCGCCGACCGGCTGCAGGCGCAGGTGGGTCGCCGGCGGGAAGTAGCCGAAGAGCCGCTCGCCCTCGCGGAGGTCGCCGGCGCGCGCGGCGACGACGTCCCCGAAGCCCCACACGGGCATCAGGCCCC
>NZ_JAXMNS010000107.1:0-9666 GCF_034670285.1 Nocardioides sp.
ACGGGAGCGGCCCCGTTGTTCTTCACCGTCAGCGAGAACACCCCGGTGTTGGTGTTGAAGTTCAGCCCGATCACGTCCATGTCGATCGGGTTGGCGTCCTCACCCCACACCCCGCTGGACCCCGTGGTCGCGCCCGGCGGAGTGGTCATCGGCGCCGAGACCACGATGTTGCCGGTGCCCATCGGGGAGTTGATCGTGAAGGTCAGGGTGTCCGACAGGTTGGCTCCCATCCCGCCCGCGCGGGTGAACGTCACCCGCTGGCCGCCCGCGGTCGCCGTGTGCGGACTTGCCAACCACGGCGACGAGACATCACCGACGCCGTAGACCAGCGACGTGCCCGGAACTGCCACGATGAAGTCGACGTCCACACTCAGCGCACTCGCGGCGCCGCCTGCGTTGTCGAAGGCGATCGAGCAGTCGACGATCCCGCCGAACGCCGCGCGCCGCACCCCGTGGACGGACTGCACCGAGACCTGCGGCGGCACGCCCGGCGAGGCCGCGTACGCCGGCGCGGCGGAGACGGCCATGATCACCGGGGCACTCCATGCGGCGGTCGCTAGCGCGCGGCGGCGGGTCAGGCGGTTCTGGTCCTGAGTCATGCGGCGTGCTCCCCTGGTCGGCGCACCTGGGTACGGCGGGTCATGTGGTGTTCAACGGCAGGCGCGGACGAACGTCGCGTCAGCCAGGAAGAGAGCGGTAGGACGCGGTTGCCGAGTGCGGCGCCGGCACCGAAGGCACGACGTTGGCCTCGATGGTTCGCACGCCCGCCGCCTGCGTGAAGCCGAACGTGAAGTCCAGCGTGCTGTTGCCCTCAACGGGAATCGGCGGGGCCACCCTCCGGAACGTCAGCACCATCTGGTTGCCTGAGCTCTGCACCCGCTCCACCAGCTCGAACGCAGCGTTGCTCATCGCGATGGGGTCCATGGTCAAAGTGCCGACGCCGGCCGTGAGCGTCACCACCACGTCCATCGAGGGGCTCGTGCCGGTGCCGAGGTTGCGCCAGTTGCAGGCCAAGTCCATCGTCGTCGGCGTGGTGCGGAAGGTTGCCAAGTATGGACTCACCAGCACCGCGGCCTCGGCGGTGTTGGCCGGCTGCTCGTTGGAGGTGTAGTTGCCACTGGTCGCCTGGGCGCTCGAAGGTGGCGGCACGACCGGGGCCAACGAGACGTTCGCGGCACGCTGGCTGGTGCCGGGCGCTGCGATGTGGGCATAGGTGAAGGCCAGTGTCGCGTTGTCACCGACGGCGATCTGAGGCGCCACCTTGACGAAGGTGTAGACCCGCGTGGTGGCGTTGCCCGACTGGCTGGCGAACGCGAACGCGTCGTTCTCCATCACCGGTTCGGAGGCTGTGATCGAGCCTGTCGACGCGGTCACCGTCACCGTGACGGACATCGAGTCGGCGGGGCCGGTGCCGATGTTCTGATAGCGGCTGCGGATGGTGATCGCGTTGCCGAGCAGGCTCACCGACGGGGCGGGCGCCTGCAGAACCGCGGCACTCCCCGAACTGGCGTACGCCGGCGCCGCGGAGGCGGCCACGATCACTGGCGCGGCCCAGGCGGCGTTGCCGGCGGTCTTCACGAGCCGACGTCGCGACAGTCCCGTCGATGCGTGGTTCAGATCCTGCTCGCCCTGCATGTGATCCCCGATTCAGTGGCACGTTGGAACGTGTTCCACCCCACAACGAACGTCAGACCCCCAGGTCACGCGGCTCGATGGTGGGCGGCTCGATGATGGGCGGCGAGATCGAGTACGCCTACCTCGACGGGTCCGCCTCCGGCGTTCCGTACGTCGAGCCGGCCAGGATCGGTCCTGACATGCGGGCGGTCTACGACGCCGTCCGTACCGGCGGCTGACAGGATGCCCTGATGCTGCCGTTCGACCCGATCGATGAAGCCGCTCGCCAGTGGGGCGAACGGTGGGACGGCGTACCCGCGATGCACGCGGTCACCTCGCTCATGCGGGCGCAGCAGCTCGTCATCGGTCGACTCGACGCGATCCTCAAGCCGCACGACCTCAGCTTTGCCCGCTACGAGGCGCTGGTGCTGCTGACCTTTTCCTCACGGGGCTCGCTGCCCCTGGGCAAGATGGGGGAGCGTCTCCAGGTGCACCCCACCTCGGTGACCTCGATCGTGCAGCGGCTCGTCGCGCAGGACCTCGTCGTACGACGCCAGCACCCCGACGACAAGCGGCTCGTGCTGGCCGAGATCACTCCTGAGGGCCGGGCCCTGGTGGAGCGCGCCACCGAGGACCTCGTGACTGCAGACTTCGGGCTCGACGCCCTGGGTGACTCCGAGCGATCGGCGCTCTCCGAGCTGCTCCGACCGATCCGTAGCGTGGCCGGCGACTTCTGACGGGCACGTCTCGTGGCGAGTAGAACACCCTCGACGTGGGTAGGACCCGCATCGACCAGGAGGTTCGATGTACGGCGACACACGGGTGATCCGACGGCAGGCTGACCGGATGGACGAGCGTGCGGTGGATCTGCGCGCCCACGGACGTCGTCTCGTGGCGGCGGCCGAGGCGAGCGGGTGGGTGTCGCTCTCCGGTGACCGGATGAAGGCCCGGGTGGCCGAGCGGCGCGGCGAGCTGGACGCGACCGCCGTCGCCTACGAGGAAGCCGCAGCCGCGCTGCGGCGCCACGCGGAGGAGGTCGACGACCTGAAGGCTCTCATCGAGAACATCGAGCAGCGGGTGCGCGGACTCATCTCGGGCGCCGTCGCCCGGCTCCGGGACGCTGCTGCCGGCCTGGTCGACGGAGTGTCCGGGGTCGTCGACGGCGTGCGCGGTGCGATCGGTCTCGGTGACGAACCCTCCGCCGCAGACCAGCGGCTCGCGTCCTACGCGCCACCGCCGTCCGGCGACAAGGCCTGGCTCGAGGCGCCCGACGAGCTGGGGGTGCGGATCTGATGGCCCCACGTGTCGAGCTCGTGGCGTCCGGCCGGCGGGAGCCCGACCAGGTCTCGTCGTCGGCCCCGGCGTCAGTGCCGGTCCCGGTCGTCGTCGAGCTCAGCCTGGCCGAGCTGCTCGTGCTCAGCGAGCAGAGTGGCGGTGCGAGGCTGCCGCTCGACCTGGCGTCGTTTCTCGAGCCTGACAGCGACGACGGCGAGGACCTGCTGGAGCAACGCCTCGACGGCGCGACGCCGTCGCCCCGACAGCGCGCTCGCACCCAGCTGCGGGCCGCCGTCGACGAGGCTCGAGAACGCCCCGAGCCGTCGACGGCCCGGCTCGTCGAGGCCGGGCTGCTGGACCACGCCGGCACCCCGACCCGGGGCGTGGTTTCCGCCCTGAGCCTCCTGGCCGCACCGGAGGCACTGCTCGTGCTCGACCTGGCCGTGACGCGTGGCCGCGGCGAGGACCGCCTGCGGTCCTGGTTCGCCGTGGCCGGGTCGCACGTCGCGCAGCTCTCGACGGCGTCCGGCCTGGTCGTCGAGCTCTCCTGGTACGACGTGGGCGGGCTGCCCGCGGCGCTCGCCAGGGCAGCAACAGTCGACGAGGGACCGGGAGCGAAGGATCACGGCGCCGGTGTCGGGAGTCCTCTGAGGCTGCCGTTCGAGCTGTTCAGCGACGGCACCGAGGCTGTGCGTCGTGGGCGCCCCGACATCCTGGCCGAGCTGGTCCGCCTCGCCCCGCCGGCGACGTGGGTCGCCGGCGAGGAGGTGGCGCCCGAGAGGGTCGGAGCCCTGGTCGCGAACCTCGAGGAGGCGGTGTCCGGACGGCTGAGGGTGCTCGTGACGACGCCCGAGGCCGAGGGCGACGCCGGACGCCGTAAGGCCGGGGTCGTGAGCTGGCTGCGGCTCGGGGGCGGATGGCGGTCGCTCGTGCCACTCGTCCGCGAGGGCGTGCCGCTGGTGGAGATCACCGCTGTCACTCCGCGCGACCTCGCCCGATCAGTCGGCCCGGTCCTGGCGCAGGTGCTCTGATGAGCGACGAGACCCTGTCGGTGACCGGTGGCGCCGCGGGCATCGAGGCCGGCTACACCGACATCAGCCTCCTGGCCACGCTGCTCGACGAGGCCGGCGACGACCTTCGCCACGACGCGTGGCACGACAAGGCGTTGGCGCTCAACGCGGACCTGCTCGAGTCCTCGATCCTGTCGCCGCGCACCTTCGTCGAGGCGGAGGGCGCGGTGGTCGCCGCGACCGTCGGGCCCAAGGGACTGGCGCTTCGCGCGGTGGGCCTGGAGGCCGACGCGTTGAGCATCCAGGTGGCCGTGGCTCTGCTGCGCGGCAGTGACGAGCTGACGATGCAGGCGATGGAGGCCCTCGACTACAGCCTCGGCCACCTGCTCGGCGGAGCCTTGCCGTTCCTGGGCCTGGCAGGTCTGGCCGGGGGCACGACCCTCCTCCTGAGCAACCCCGCGCTCGCGGCCTACCTCGCCGCGCACCCCGAGCTGGCAGACGAGGCGCTCGCCGACGTGCAGGGCTTCCTCGAGGACCACCCGGACCTCGTGCAGCACCTGCTCAACGGCGGGGGCGGCCTCATGGACGGGTTGCTCGGCACACTGCCGCCCGCCGTCCGCACCGCCCTGCTCCTCGAGGTGGGCCTCGCCCCCTTCCACGGCACCACCAACGACGCGGCCGGCGACCTGGCGGGGCTCTTCGGCGACACCGACGTCGTCGTGAGGCCGGGGGAGGGCCCTGCGCCCGACTTCGATGCTCCCGGCTCGCTCGAGGACCTCCTGCAAGACCTGGGGGAGACCAACCGCGGAGTCGACGGGCGCATCGACATCCAGGTGGTCGGTGAGGGCGACCAGGCTCGCTACATCGTGCACCTGCCCGGCACCGACAGCTGGGGGGACGACCCGGGCGATGCGCGCGACCTCACTGCCAACCTGCAGCTCGTCTCCGGTCAGGACACTGCCTACACGCGCGGGATCACCGAGGCCATGGCGGCCGCCGACATCCCACCGGGGGCGCCGGTCATGCTCGTCGGTCACTCCCAGGGCGGCATGGCCGCCGCGCACCTCGCGGCCGACGCCGGTTTCCAGAGCACCTACGACGTCCGTCATGTCGTGACAGCAGGTGCGCCGACCGCCCAGGTGGGGCACGTCGCGTCGGGCACGCAGGTGCTCTCGCTGGAGAACTCCGGGGACCTCGTCCCGCTGACCGACGGGGAGGACAACCCCGACCAGCCCAACCGGACCACGGTCGTCTTCGACGGGCGCACCGGATCGATCGGCGAGAACCACTCCATGGACACCTATCGGGCCGGCGGGGCTGCCGTCGATGCCTCCGACGACCCGTCGATCGGTCACGTCCTGGGCTCGATGAGGGACGACGGCTTCCTGGGTGGCAACTCCAGGGTGCAGACGCAGAGCTTCGTGATCACCCGGGACACGCCATGAGAGGCCGACCACTGATGTCCACCCACCGTCTCCTCGCGCTGATGACGGCGCTCCTGGTGACCGCGACCGGCTGCTCCGACGACCGTCCGCTCGATGCGTCGCAAGCAGGCAAGGGCCTGCCTGACTGCAGCGCGAGCGAGTGCGCCGACGAGATCGCCCCGATCGCGGACGGTGTCGCCGTTCTTCCGGGCGTCATCGACGTCGACCTGTCCTACCGGGAGAAGCAGATCACCGCCGGGGCCTCGGTGACCGGTCGCGTCGACGTACGGCGTGACACCGACTGCGAGGACATCGAGGAGGACCTCGGACGGTTGCTGTGGCAGTCGCAGGTGCACCCGGTCACGTCCATCACGTTGCGGTGCTACGCCCCGGGCAGCGAGGAGACCGGCTACGACTTCGCCGACTACGCCTTCGTCCTGAAGGAGGCGGCCACGCTGGAGGAGGCCTGGGGTCCGCGAGGGGGATGATCCCCCGGCAGTCGCGCCGGGTGTCGGTCTCCTAGGATCGGTCCCATGACGCAGCAGCCGTTCAACCGCCCCGGCGCCATCGACCTCTCGGCCCTCAAGCGGCCCGCACAGCCCGCCCCCGGTGGCGCGGCTCCCGGCGGCCCCCGCGGTCCTGGCGCGCCCGGTGGCGCCGGTGCGTCGTCGTACGCCCTGGACGTCACGGCCGAGAACTTCCAGAGCCTCATCGAGATGTCGATGGCCGCCCCGGTCCTGATCGTGCTCTTCTCGCGCTCGCGGATGCCCGAGAGCGGTCAGCTCGCTGACGACCTCGCGGCGCTGTCGGCGGAGTTCGAGGGCAAGTTCGTCGCCGGCCTCGTCGACGTCGACGTCAACCCGCAGATCGCCCAGGCCATGCAGGTGGAGTCGATCCCGCTCGTCGTCGCCGTCATCGACGGTCGCCCGGCACCGCTCTTCCAGGACGTCATCGGCATCGAGGAGATGCGCACGGCCCTGACCCAGGTGATGCAGCAGCTCGCGACCCAGGGCATGACCGCCCGGCACCAGCCGCTCGGTGCGCCCCCGGTCGCGGAGGAGGGCGCGGAGCCCACGAGCGACCCCCGCTACGCCGCCGCCGAGGACGCGCTCGCGCGCAACGACCTCGATGCCGCCGTCGCGGAGTACCAGAAGCTCGTCACGGCCAACCCTGCTGACACCGAGGCGGCCGCCGGGCTGGCCATGTCCACCGTGCTGCAGCGCACGAAGGACGTCGACCTCGACGGTGCGCGTGCCGCGGCCGACGCCGACCCCGACGACGTGGACGCCCAGACCCTGGTCGCCGACCTCGACCTCCTCGGCGGTGACGTCGAGGACTCCTTCACCCGGCTCATCGACCTCGTGCGCCGAAGCGCCGGCAAGGACCGCGACCGGGCCCGTGAGCACCTGCTCGGCCTCTTCGCGGCTGTCGGCAACGACGACGAGCGGGTGCTGAAGGCCCGTCAGTCCCTGGCTTCAGCGCTCTACTGAGTCCGGTCCTCGGGATCCCGGCATGACCGACCTGCTGCGTGGTGCGGGCTACCTGCGTCAGGGACTCACGTTCCTGCGCGGGCGACCGCGGCTGCTGCTGCTCGGCATGGTGCCGGGACTGATCGTCTTCCTCGTCCTGGGGGCGGCCTTCGTCGCGCTGCTGCTCAACGTCGCGGACCTCGTCGCCTGGGCCACTCCCTTCTCCGACGACTGGGCCGACTCCGTGCGGGCGGTCGTGCGCGGCCTCCTGGCGATCGCCCTGCTCGTCGGGGTGCTCGTGCTGTTCTCGGCGCTGTTCGTCGCGCTGACCCTCACGGTCGGTGACCCGTTCTACGAGCGCATCTGGCGTGAGACCGAGGCGTCCCTCGGCGGGCCGGTGCCCGACCACGCGATCGGGTTCTGGCAGGCGGCGCGTGACGGGCTGCGTCTCGTGCTCGTCGGCCTGGGGTTCTCGGCCCTCGTGCTGCTGTGCGGGCTGGTGCCGATCATCGGTCCGACCGTCGGCATCGTGCTGGGTGTGGTGTTCTCCGGCCGGCTGCTGGCGCGCGAGCTCCTCGGGCGGCCCCTCGGCGCCCGGGGACTCGACGACGCCGCCCAGCTCGCCGCGACGTCCTCACGTCGTACGACGGTGCTGGGCTTCGGCATCGCCACCCAGCTCTGCTTCCTGGTCCCACTCGGGGGCATCCTCGTGATGCCCGCCGCCGTCGCCGGCGCCGCCATCCTCGCCCGCAACGAGCTCGACCTCGCCTGACCTCCGTCCGGTCGCGGTCGGGGGGCGCTCGTCCGCGCCCAGGGTCGGGCTGTCGCACTCACCACCGTTGGGCACGAGATCCTGCCGCGCCGATTTCCTGCGGTCTGTGACCATTCGAGTCGCTACTCGATCGCAGGTCCGCTCATCGTCGGCAGCGTTGCCCGTATTGGTGATCGACGGTCGAGCAGGCACGCTGACGACATGAATCCGAGGGACTCCGCACTCGCCGCCCTCGTGGCTTCGCTGTGGGGCTTCAACTTCGTCGTCATCGACTGGGGCATGGACGGTGTCGACCCGTTGCTGTTCGCGGCGCTGCGCTTCTCCGCCGTCCTGGTTCCGGCGATCTTCTTCATCCGTCGCCCCGACCTGCCCTGGCGCACCATCCTCGGGGTCGGGGCGTTCATGTCACTGGGCCAGTTCGGCTTCCTCTATGCCGCGATGGACGCCGGGTTGCCGCCGGGGCTGGCGGCGCTGGTGCTGCAGGCGCAGGTGATCTTCACAGTGCTGATCGCAGCCGGCGTGATCCGGGAGGCCCCGACGCGTGGACAGCTGGCCGGGGTCGTGATCGGGACCCTCGGCCTGGTGGTGGTGGGCCTCGGGCGCGGCGGGGAGGTCACCCTGCTGGCGATGGCACTGTGTCTCCTCGGAGCGCTCTCCTGGGGCGTGGGCAACGTCGTCTCGCGGGCCTCGGGCGCGACCGGGAGCGGACTGGCACTGACTGTCTGGTCGGCCCTGGTGGTCCCGGTGCCGCTGGTGGCACTCGCCCTCGTGCTGGGTGGACCGGGAGTGCTCGGTGAGAGCGCCGCCTCGTTCGGCTGGCCGGCAGCGCTGTCGACGCTCTACACGGCGGTGCTGGCCTCCCTGGTCGGCTACGGCATCTTCAACACGCTGCTCTCGCGCAACCCGTCGGCTGCAGTGGTGCCGTGGGTGCTGCTCGCGCCGGTCGTGGCGATGCTGGCGGCCTGGCTCCTGCTCGGTCAGCGACCGACCCCCGGGGAGGCCGGCGGGGGAGCCGTGATGATCCTGGGCGTGCTCGTGGCCCTGCGCCCTGCCCGCCGCCCCGCACCACACCCCGAAACGGTGAGTCGGCGCGTAGTCGCGCCGACTCGGTGAAAACAGGGGCGCGCGAGGGGTGGGTCAGCGGCCGGACTCGGTGTAGGCGGCGGAGGATCCGGGCGCGCCCGTGATGGTGGCGAGAGCTGCGGCGACACGGCGGGCGGTGAAGTCGGCGGCGCGCTCGGCGACCTCGGCCGCGGTGCAGAAGGCTGCCGAGCGGATCTCACGCTCCTGCTCGACGATCTGGTCGAGGATCGAGGGGTCGTGGACGCCGCCGTCGAAGACCAGGCAGAGGGCGTCGTCCCAGCCGCCCCACGGGGGCAGCCAGTCGGTGAGGAGCAGCGGTCCGGCGGGGATCTCGAGGGCGAGCTCCTCGGTGACCTCGCGGGCCACGGCCACCATCGGCGACTCGCCGACCTCGACGACGCCGCCAGGAAGGTCCCAGTCCTGCTTGTAGGTGAGCTGGCACAGCAGCACCCGTGGCTCGGGCTCGGTGGTGTCGCGGATCAGCATCTGGCTGATCGCGCGCTTGCGCGGCAGGAACGAGTTGAGCAGCGAGCGGAAGCCGCCGGGCTCGTGCACCGGGGTGTCGGTCGAGAGCCGCGCGAAGAGGATCAGGTCGCCGTCGACCCCGCGCATCACTCCCTCGCGGTGCAGCCCCGACCAGGTCGCGGTGCGCTGCCCCGCCTGGTCGTCGGCGCGCACGTGCGCCTCGACGCGCACGTGGTCGACGAGCGCCGCCGCCACCTCACGGCGTACGACGTCGACGTTCTCGCCGTCGACCCAGCTGATGCGGGCGACTCCGTCGCTGACGGGGGTCACCCGGGTCGGTTGATCGCTCACGCATTCACCCTACGGGCCCGACCGAAAGGCACCTCAGCCGTCCTTGCGCAGCCAGACCGTCGCCAGCGGAGGTACGACGATGTCGGCGTGCGCCGGCATCGCCCCGTGCTCGCCGGCGACCGCCAGCACCGAGCCCAGGTTGCCGACTCCCGACCCGCCGTACGGCGAGGCGTCGGTGTTGAGCGCCTCGGTCCACAGCCCCG
>NZ_JAXMNS010000108.1:0-9619 GCF_034670285.1 Nocardioides sp.
TGCTCGCGCAGGATCACCCGGCCCTCGAGGTTGGTCATGGTGCCGCTCTCCTCGGCCCACTGCGTCACCGGCAGCACGACGTCGGCCAGCGCGGCGGTCTCCGACATCACGATGTCGGCGACGACGCGCAGGTCGAGCGACTCCAGCCGCTCGGTGACCTGCGTGGCGTTGGGGGCCGAGACGACGATGTTGCTGCCGTGCACCAGCAGCGCTCGGGGGCCGCCGTCGGTGCCCAGCGCGTCGAGCAGCTCGTACGCCGACCGGCCCGGGCCCGGGAGCGAGTCGGGGTCGACGCCCCACACGGCGGCCACGTGGGCCCGGGCGGCGGGGTCGTCGATCATCCGGTAGCCGGGCAGTTGGTCGGACTTCTGCCCGTGCTCGCGCCCGCCCTGACCGTTGCCCTGCCCGGTGAGGCAGCCGTAGCCGGCGAACGGCTTGCCGACCATGCCGAGCGCGAGGGTCAGGTTGATCCAGGCGAGCACCGTCGCGGTGCCCTGGCGGTGCTGCTCGGCACCGCGAGCGGTCAGCACCATCACCTTCTCGGCACCCGCGAGCAGGGCGGCGACCTCGCGCAGGTCGGCGGCGGCGATGCCGCTGACCCGCTCGACCCGCTCGGGCCACCAGCCGGCGACCGAGCGTCGTACGTCGTCGAAACCGTTGGTGCGCTCGGCGAGGTAGTCCTCGTCCAGCGCCCCCGCGGCGTCCAGCAGGTGCAGCAGCCCCAGTGCGACCGGGAGGTCGGTGCCCGGCACGGGTTGGAGCAGGTGGTCGGCGCGCTCGCCGGTGGTGGTCAGACGAGGGTCGATGACGACCAGGCGCCCGCCGCGCTCGCGCAACCGGTCGAGGTGACGGGCCGCAGGCGGCATGGTCTCGGCGAGGTTGGAGCCGACCAGGACGACCACGTCGGCCTGCTCGACGTCGGCGAGCGGGAACGGCAGTCCGCGGTCGACGCCGAAGGCCTGGTTGCCGGCCGAGGCGGCCGAGCTCATGCACCAGCGGCCGTTGTAGTCGATCTGGCTGGTGCCGAGCGCCACCCGGGCGAACTTGCCCAGCAGGTAGGCCTTCTCGTTCGTCAGCCCACCGCCTCCGAAGACGGCGACGCTGTCGTCCCCCGAGGCAGTGCGCAGCTCGCTGATCCGCTCGGCCACGACGTCGAGCGCCTCCTCCCAGCCCACCGCGGTGAGCTCGCCGGTGGCTCGGTCGCGCACGAGCGGGGTGGTGAGTCGTTCGCGGTGACCGCGCAGCCCGCCCGCCGTCCACCCCTTGCGGCACAGGGCGCCCTCGTTGACGGGGAAGTCGGGGCGGGCCTGCACCTCGAGCGACACCCGACCCCGGACCCGGCGAGAGGTCAGGGACATGGCGCACTGGAGGCTGCAGTAAGGACAGTGGGTGTCGGTCATCGCGGGCTGGAGCGCCTCTCTCAGATCTTCACGGCGGCGAGGCTGCTGACCCGGCTGCTGCTCTTCTTGAGGTAGACCGCGAAGCAGACGACCGCGCAGATGACGTAGTAGAAGGTGAAGACGACGAACGCCCCCTTGGTGGCCGAGAGCGGGTTGTCGACCCACGGGGCGGCAAAGGCCAGCGGGATCAGGAAGCCACCGAGGGCGCCGGCGGCACCCACGACGCCGAGGGCGGCCGAGGACTCCTTGGTCGCGACGGTGAGGGCGCGGGCCCGCTCGGGGGTCCCGTCCTCGGAGCTCACCTCGGCCTCGTTGCGCCAGATCGCCGGGATCATCTTGTAGGCCGAGCCGTTGCCGATGCCGGTGGCGGCGAAGACGCAGAGGAAGAAGCCGAGGAACCAGGGGAACCACGCCTTGTTGTCGAGCGCGATCGCCGGGTCGGCGGTCGGGTTGGCGACCAGCTGGGTCAGCGTCCACAGCACGGCGAGGGTGAAGACGATCATCGCGAGGAACGAGTAGAGCGTCACCCGAGCGCCGCCGAAGCGGTCGGCGAGCCAGCCGCCGAAGGGCCGCGTCGCTGAGCCGATGCCGGCACCGAGGAATGCGTAGTAGGCGAAGAACACGCCCGTGCCGAGCGGAGCCGGCTCGGGGACCCAGAAGTTGAGCTTGATCAGCAGCGGCATCGCAGCCGAGTAGCCGATGAACGAGCCGAAGGTGCCGATGTAGAGGAACGCCATGATCCAGGTGTGGGGCTTCTTGACGATCTGCAGCTGCTCGCGGGGCCTGGAGACCGCCGAGGTCAGGTTGTTCATGTAGAGCGCAGCGGCCAGCGTGGCGATCACGGCGAGGGCGGCGTAGACGTAGGCCGCGATCTCGAGGTTGATCCCGGAGTCGCGGGCCCTGACCAGGCCGAAGATCCCGGCGCCACCGACCATCACGGGCAGCAGCAGCTGGATGATCGAGACGCCCAGGTTGCCGCCGGCCGCGTTGAGGCCGAGCGCCGCACCCTTCTTGGCCGCCGGGTAGAAGAAGTTGATGTTGGCCATCGATGAGGCGAAGTTGCCGCCACCGAAGCCGGCCGTCGCCGCGATCAGGCAGAAGGCCCAGTACGGCGTGCTCGGGTTCTGCACCGCCCACGCGAAGGTCAGCGTCGGCACCAGCAGCATCGCGGCGCTGATCATCGTCCAGTTGCGCCCACCGAACTTCGGCACCGCGAACGTGTAGGGCAGCCGCAGCAGCGCACCCACCAGGTTGGGGATCGCCACGAGGACGAACAGCTGCTGGGGCGAGAACGCGAAGCCCTGGGCGACGAGGAACGCCGAGCTCACGCTCCAGATCAACCAGACCGAGAAGCCGAGATGCTCTGCGAAGATCGACCAGAGCAGGTTGCGGCGCGCGACCTGCTTGCCACCGCCCTCCCAGAAGGCCTCCTCCTCAGGGCGCCAGTCGTCGATCCAGTAGCGACCGCGGGCCGAGCGCGCATCGGGCACCGACGAGGAGGTCGGTTCGGTGGTGAGAGACATGAGGTGCTCCTGGCTCGGTCGGATCGGTATGACCACGAGTCAAGGGCGCTCAGGTTTCGGGGTTGCTTCCTGAGACGGAAACGTCGTGTCACCTTCGTCTCACGACCTCACGGACCTCACGGGCTCACCGCGTCTCGATACGCCGGTCGCTCGCTGCGCTCGCACCCCGGCTACTCGACCACCACCCTGGTCATCGAGTAGCCGACCGAGCGACGAAGTCGCGGGGTCGGCGTATCGAGATGCCAACCGCCGCCTCCCACCTCACGGTGCGTCTCGATACGCCGGTCGCTCGCTCCGCTCACACCCCGGCTACTCGACAACCACAGGCACCGAGGTCGCCGGCCCGCGGGCCACGGCACGCAGACAGCACGCTCCTGGGTAGGCTGACCCCTCGGTGAGCCGGGAAGTCTGGTCGGCAGTCGATCCGCCCACCCCTGAGGAGTCCAGCAGCGCATGACACTCGTCTGGCTTCTTGCCTGCCTCGCCGCGGCCCCCGTGCTCGTCGTCCCGCTCTCCTCGGCGCTCGGTCGTCGTACGGGCTGGGTCCTGGCGGCGTACTTCGTCGCGCTCGCCGCCGCGATGATCCCCAACGCCCGCACCGTCCTCGACGGTGGCGCCGTGGAGCAGACCTACTCCTGGGTGCCGGCCCTCGACCTCGTCTACGCGCTGCGCCTCGACGGCCTCGGCCTGATCTTCGTGATGATCGCGCTCCTCATCGGGGCGGCGGTCTTCGCCTACTCGGCGGAGTACCTCGCCCCCGACCGGCACCTCGGCTTCTTCCTCTGGATGACGGTCTTCGCGCTGGGCATGGTCGGCCTCGTCATGGCCGACGACCTGATCCTGGTGTTCCTCTGCTGGGAGATCACCTCGCTGGCCTCGTTCCTGCTGATCGCCCGGGCGGGCTCCGGCGGCGAGGCCGCGGCCGGGCGCACCCTGCTCATCACCTTCATCGGCGGCCTGTCCCTGCTCGTCGCGGTGGTCGTGATGATCGCCGCCACCGGCACCACCCGGCTCTCCGAGGCGCTCGCCTCGCCGGTCTGGCACGACCACGGCGCGCTCACCACCACGGTGGCCGTGCTGGTCGCGATCGCCGGCTTCACCAAGGCCGCCCAGTTCCCCTTCCACCCGTGGCTGCCCGACGCCATGGCTGCCTCCACCCCGGTCAGCGCCTACCTCCACGCCGCCGCGGTCGTGAAGGCCGGCATCTACCTGATGCTGCGCTTCTCCGAGGCCTTCTCGTCGGTGCCGGCCTGGAACGCGCTGCTCATCGTCGTGGGCCTCTTCACCTCCGCGATGGCGGCGCTGTTCGCGCTCAACCAGACCGACCTGAAGCGCCTGATGGCCTACTCGACCGTGAGTCAGCTCGGCCTGATCACCGCCGCCATCGGCGTCGGCACCCCCAAGGCCCTCACCGCGGCGATGATCCACACCATCGCCCACGCCCTCTTCAAGTCCGGGCTCTTCATGATGGTCGGCGTCATCGACCACCAGGCCGGCACCCGCGACCTGCGACGGCTGCCGGCGCTGCGCCACGTGATGCCGTGGAGCTTTGCCACCGTCGCGGCCGGCACCGCCGCGATGGCCGGCATCCCGCCGCTGCTCGGCTTCATCAGCAAGGAGGCGATCCTCGGCTCGATGCTCGAGGCGCCCGGCCCCGCCTGGACCGGTCAGGCGGCCTTCGCCTTCGCCGGCGCCGGGGCGGTGCTCACCTTCGCCTACTGCGCCAAGATCCTCTTCCACGCCTTCGTCGACGGCGAGCGAGAGATCGAGGCCGGCGCCTGCGAGGCCTCCCCCGCCCTGCTCGCCCCGGCGATGCTCACGATCTGGGCCGGGCTGCCGCTCGCCCTCGCGGTCGGCGTCCTCGCCGGACCGGTCGACCAGGCCGTCAGGGCGATGAGCGGCAAGGAGTCCTACGAGCTCGCGCTGTGGCACGGCGTCAAGCCCGAGCTGATCGTGACCGGACTGGTCATCCTCGTGGGTGCGTGGCTCGTGACCCAGCGCGCGCGCCTGCGTCCGCGGCTCGAGGGTGACCTGCTCCCGTTCTCCGGGGTCGGCCTCATCGACCGCGGCCTGCACCGGGTCGAGCGGATCGGTGCCGCCGGCACCCACGTCGTCGGCCACGACCACCCCTCGCGCCACGTCGTCCCGCCGATGACGGTGCTGACGCTGCTGCTCGGCGTCGGCACGATCGCGATCTTCGCGGGCGGCGACGTGCCCGGCACGGTGCCCGACCTGTGGCGCCCGATCGACGCCGGCCTGCTCGTGCTGATCACCCTGGCGGTGCTGGGGGTCGTCGTCTCCGACTCGCGGCTGGCCGCGACCGTCTTCCTCGGTGGCGTCGGCATCGCCGTCACCGTGCAGCTCTTCGCCCTCGGTGCACCCGACGTGGGCCTGACCCAGCTGATGGTCGAGGTCCTGACGGTCATCTTCATCATGCTCGTGCTGCGCGGGCTGCCGAAGCGCTTCGGCCACCTCAAGCACAGTCGACGCCGCGGACCGATGGTCCTGGCCGTGGCCCTCGGGCTGGCCGCCGGCGGAGCGACCTGGCTGCTGACGGGCCGGCGCGACCCCTCCGCCCCGGCGGAGTACTTCATCACCGAGGGCGCCGAGGAGACCGGCGGCGACAACCTCGTCAACGTCATCCTCGTGGAGTTCCGTGCGCTCGACACGCTCGGCGAGCTCACCGTGCTCGGCTTCGCCGCGATCGCGATCATCGCCATCCTGGCCACGGTGCCGAAGCGCAGCGTCAGCGAGGAGGAGCAGCACGACCTCCGTCCGCTCGACGGCACCGACGCCCTCGACGACCCCCAGGCCGCGGCGGCCCTGCGCGACGCCGCCCCCAACCTCGAGCCGATGCGCCTGCTGCTCCGCCTGATGGTGCCCGGCCTCGTCGTCCTCTCGGCAATGATCTTCTGGCGCGGCCACAACGCGCCGGGAGGCGGGTTCATCGCGGCCCTGATCGCCGCGGTGGCCGTCTCGCTGATCTACCTGGCGCGACCGGACGACCGCGCCGTGGGCACACCGCGCCTGCACCTGGCCCTCATCGCAGGCGGAGTCGGCACCGCTCTGGCCACCGGGCTGCTGGGCTACGCGGCGTCCGCCTTCCTCGAGCCCCTGTCCACCTACGTCGTCGGCATCTACGTCGGTACGTCGCTCCTGTTCGACGTCGGCGTCTACCTGGCCGTCCTCGGCCTCGTCATGGTCGCCTTCGACCGGCTCGGCGCCGAGCCGGTCGAGGAACGCACCGACGACGAGCCGGCCCTGAGGAGCCAGCCATGACCTTCCTGCCCCTCACTGTCGCCGTGCTGGTCGCGGGCGGTGCCTACCTGCTCTGCCAGGCCGGCATGGTCCGGATCGTCTTCGGCATCACCCTGCTCAGCCACGCCGCCAACCTGGTGCTGCTGGCCTCCGGGGTGTCGGCCTGGCGCACCGAGCCCCTCAACACCCCCGGTGCCACCGGGGTCGCCGACCCGCTGCCGATGGCCTTCGTGCTCACCGCCATCGTCATCACCCTGGCGGTGACGGTGCTGATGCTCGCGCTCTCGCTCATCGGCGGGGACGACAACACCTACCTCGTGCCCGAGACCGGTCAGGAGCACCGATGACCGACTCCCTGCTCCCCCTGTTCGTCGTCGTGCCGCTTGCGATGGCCGCTCTCGGCGTCGTCCTGCCTGCCCGCGCGATGATCCCGCTGATGGTGGGCGCCCCGCTGCTCACCGCGGCCGGTGGCCTCGGCCTCCTCGTCGCGCATGCCGAGGCCGGCAACGAGGTGATCGCCACCCAGGTGGGCGCCTTCGTGCCGGGCATCGCCATCCCGCTGGTCTCCGACACGCTCGCGGCCCTGATGCTCACCGTCACCGGGCTCACCAGCGCGGCCTGCGTGGCGTTCTCCGCGATCAGCGGTGAGGCGCGACTGCGCTTCTTCCCCACGCTGGTGCTGATGCTGACTGCTGGCGTCAACGGCGCCCTGCTCACCGGTGACCTGTTCAACCTCTTCGTCTTCATCGAGGTCATGCTGCTGCCGTCGTACGCGCTGATCGCGATGACCGGCACCTGGCGCCGGCTCGGCATCGGCCGTCTCTTCGTGGTGGTCAACCTGCTGACCTCGACGATCCTGCTGATCGGGGTCGGCCTCGTCTACGGCGTCGCGGGCTCGGTCAACATCGGCGTGCTCGCCGATGCCGACGCCGACGACCCGCGCTTCGTGCTCGCGGTCTCGGTGGTCCTGCTGGCGCTGGCGATCAAGGCCGGCGTGGTGCCGATGCACGGCTGGCTGCCGCGCGCCTACCCGGCGACCTCGGGCTCGGTGATGGCGCTCTTCTCGGCGCTGCACACCAAGGTCGCGCTCTACGCGATCTTCCGGATCCACCAGGTCGTGCTCGACGGCGCCGAGCCCTACCTCACCGTGCTGCTCACGCTCGTGGTGCTCACGATGGTCGTGGGCTCCTACGGGTCGCTGGGCGAGAAGATGATCCGCCGCCTGCTGTCGTGGCAGATGGTCGCCGGCGTCGGCTACATCCTGCTCGGACTGGCCATCGGCACCCAGCTCGGCCTGGCCGCAGGGCTCTTCTACCTCTCGCACCACATCCTGGTCATGGGTGCCCTGCTGCTCGCCTCGGCCGCCATCGAGCACACCTACCGCAGCAACCAGTTCACCCGACTCTCCGGCCTGATGCGGCGTGAGCCGCTGCTGGCCACGATCGTGGCGCTGGCAATGCTGTCGCTGGTCGGCTTCCCGCCGTCGTCCGGCTTCTTCGGCAAGGTCGGCATCCTGCGCGCCGCCGCCGACCTCGACGGCGTCGAGCTCGTCGTGGTGATGACGGCCGTCGTCGTGGCCAGCCTCGGCACGCTGCTCGCCGGCCTGCGCCTGTGGAGGGGCGTCTTCTGGGGCCCGCCCCTGGAGGACCTGCCCTCGGGCGACCGTGAGCCCCACGTGTCGCTCGACACCCGGGCGCCGCTGCGCACGGTGCTGCCCTCGGCCGTGCTGCTCGTCGTCTCGCTCGGCGTCTTCCTGGCGCCCGGGCCGGTCTGGGACGTCACCGTCCGCGCCGCCGACGGCCTCCTCGACTCGACGGCGTACGCCGCGGAGGTGACTGCACCGTGAGCTCGCTGCTGACACTCGCGCGGCTCGTCGCGCTCTACTCCCCCTGGCTCGCCTGGCAGCTGATCGTCTCCGTCGTACGCCTCGCGCTGGACGTCGGCACGCCGGGCTCGACCCAGCGTCCGCGGATCGTCAAGCTGAGCATGGAGGGCCTCACCGACCTCGAGGTCGCCCTGCTGACCAGCTCGATCACGATCACCCCCGGCACGCTGGTGCTCGCGGTCGCGGAGGCCGACGACCACGGTCCGCGCGCGACCTTCGTGCAGGGACTCTTCGGCGAGGACGAGCCGCTGCTGATGGCCGGGCTCGAGGACATGCGCGACCACGTCCTGGCCGCCACCCGAGGAAGGGACCGCCGATGACCGTGCTGCCCACCATCGCCGTCGTCGTGCTCGTCATCTCGGCGCTGCTCGGCATCGTCCAGGTCGCCCGCGGCCCCGACGACGCCAGCCGCGCGGTCTGCGGCGACCTGATCTTCTTCTGCGCGATCGCGATCTTCGCCGTCACCGGCATCCTGCGCTCGACGTCGGTGCTCTTCGACGCCGTCCTGCTCGCCACCCTCAGCGGCATCCTCGCCACCGCGGCCCTGGCCCGCATGCTCACCCGGGGCCACCGATGAGCGGCCAGAGCGGCTCGGACGTGCTCGAGGTCGTCGGCGGGGTGCTGCTCGTGCTCGGCTCGCTGTTCTTCCTCGTCACCGCAGTCGGGATGCTGCGCTCGGGTGACGCCATCAGCCGGGTCAACAACCTCAGCCCCGCCATGGGTGCGGGCATGCCGCTCATCATCGTCGGCGCGGCCCTCGACGTCGCCGCGCGCGGCGAGCTGAGCGTCACCGACGGCGTCCTGGCCGCCCTGGCGATCGGAGCCGCCCTGGTGGTCTCGTCGGTGGCCAGCAACCTGCTCGGGCGCGCCGCCTACCGCACCCAGCGCGTCCTCGACCCCCGCACGATCAGCAACGCCCTGGGCCCTCACGAGGACCTGCCGGAGCCCACCTGGGCCGACCACCCGGACACCGCCCCCGCACCCGAGAGCCAGGACTAGGTAGGGTCGTCGCCATGGCACCCGAGAAGACCGAGGCCGAGCCCACCATCGGCCGTCTCGTCAACGACGCCAGCCGCGACATCTCTGCGCTCATCAGCAAGGAGATCCAGCTCGCGAAGTCCGAGCTCAAGCTGAGCGTCAAGTTCGGCGTGACCGGAGTGGTGTTCTTCGCCGCTGCCGGCTTCATCGTCGTCCTGGCGATCATCATGCTGTCGGTCGCGCTGGCCTACTTCATCAACTGGAACGGCGACGGACTCGCCCTGCACTGGGCGTTCCTGATCGTCTTCGGCTTCTACCTGCTTGTCGCAGGGCTGCTGGCGTTCCTCGGGGTCAAGAAGATCAAGAAGGCCGGCCCGCCGGAGCAGGCCATCGAGCAGGGCAAGCAGATCCCCGGCGCCCTCAAGGGCCGCCACCAGGCCTGAGCAGCCCTGACTGGGTCTAGCTCGCGCATCCCTGCGTCGAGACCTGCTGGCCGCTGGCGCGGCCGTCCCGCGCCGCGCCGGCGACCTGCTCCCAGGTGAGGGCGTAGCCGGTGTCGGCGTCGGTGACCGACG
>NZ_JAXMNS010000109.1:0-9555 GCF_034670285.1 Nocardioides sp.
GGGGCGGCGACATCGCTGAAGTCCAGCCCCGTGGGAGTGCCCTCCTCGAACGTGATGCCGGGGACCCAGGCGGCGCGCTTGCGGATCGGGGTGCCGTCGGGACGGGTCTTGACGACGCTCTGGAGGTCGATGACGACCATGAGGGCGTCCTCGTTGCCGACGTCCAGGACGCTGCCGGCCACTCCGACGATGTCGGCGGAGGTCACGGTCGAGACCTTGCGGGAACCGACGGTGTCGCCGGCGGTGATCTGCTCGGCCACGAAGACGTCGAGCAGGTAGCGCACGATCTCCTCGTCGCTGGGCTGGGCCGACACGGGCTGGGCGACCTCGCCACCGACGGGGACGACGGTCGGGACCTGCTCCTCGGCGTAGGTGTCGAGCGTCGTCGAGCGGGTGAAGCCGTTGCCGACGTAGTAGTCGACCAGGACCTGGTCGCCCTCGGCCAGCTCGGCACCCTCACCCTCGGTGACGACCTCGGTCTCGGCCTCCTCGGCGTCCATCCGACCGTTCCAGGTGACCTCGGGGGCGCTGCCCGCCTCACCGGAGATCTCGAAGGCCTCGCTGCGGTCGAACCCGCCGACGGCGACGGTGGTCTCGTCACCACACGCGGTGCCGAGCGCGGCAACGAGCGCGAGAGGGGTCAGCAGCGCCAGAGGACGGCGGGAAGCACGGGGGCGTCGGAGCACGGGGTTTCAACCTTCAGTCGGTCGAGCAGGGACGGCGCGCCGAAGCCTACAAGCCCGACGTGTGGGTCTCTCACATGCCGTCGATGAGTCGCTGGACGCGCTCGTCGTGGGCCCGGAACGGGTCCTTGCAGAGGACGGTGCGCTGGGCCTGGTCGTTGAGCTTGAGGTGGACCCAGTCAACGGTGAAGTCGCGCCGCTTCTCCTGAGCCTTGCTGATGAACTCCCCGCGCAGGCGGGCCCGCGTGGTCTGCGGCGGCACGGTCTTGGCCTCGAAGACCTTGAGGTCGGTGGTGACCCGGGCGACCGCACCCTTCTTCTCCAGCAGGTAGTAGAGCCCGCGGTTGCGGTGGATGTCGTGGTAGGCGAGGTCGAGCTGGGCGATGCGCGGGTGGTCGAGCGGGAGTCCGTGCTTGGCGCGGTAGCGCTCGATGAGCTTCCACTTGATGACCCAGTCGATCTCCCGGTCGACGAGGCCGAGGTCGTCGGACTCCACCGCCTTCAGCCCGCGCTCCCACAGGTCGAGCGAGCGCTCGATGATCGGGGTGCTGATGCCTCGTCGGTCGACGAAGTCGCGGGCCTTGGCGAGGTACTCGCCCTGGATCTCGAGCGCACTCGCCTCCCGGCCGTTGGCCAGCCGGACCTTGCGCTGCCCGGTGACGTCATGGGAGATCTCGCGGATCGCACGGATCGGGTTCTCGAGGGTGAGGTCACGCATGACCACGCCCTCCTCGATCATCCGCAGCACCAGGTCGCAGCTGGCGACCTTGAGCATCGTGGTCGTCTCGCTCATGTTGGAGTCGCCGACGATGACGTGGAGCCGGCGGTACTTCTCGGCGTCCGCGTGCGGCTCGTCGCGGGTGTTGATGATCGGGCGGCTGCGCGTGGTCGCGCTGCTCACGCCCTCCCAGATGTGCTCGGCGCGCTGGCTGACGGAGTACGACGCCCCGCGCGGGGTCTGGGTGATCTTGCCCGCGCCCACCACGATCTGGCGGGTCACCAGGAACGGGATCAGGATGTCGGCAAGGCGGCTGAACTCCCCCGCGCGTCCGACGAGGTAGTTCTCGTGGCAGCCGTAGGAGTTGCCGGCCGAGTCGGTGTTGTTCTTGAAGAGGTAGATCTCCCCCGCGATGCCCTCGTCGTGGAGGCGTTGCTCGGCGTCGAGCAGCAACCCCTCGAGGATCCGCTCGCCGGCCTTGTCGTGTGCGACTAGCTCGGCGATGTCGTCGCACTCGGGGGTGGCGTACTCGGGGTGACTGCCCACGTCGAGGTAGAGGCGAGCACCGTTGCGCAGGAACACGTTGCTGCTGCGCCCCCAGCTGACGACCTTGCGGAAGAGGTAGCGAGCCACCTCATCAGGGCTCAGCCGCCGCTGCCCCTTGAACGTGCACGTGACGCCGTACTCGTTCTCGATTCCGAAGATCCGCCTGTCCACACCCGCAGCCTAGGTCCTCCCTGGGTGCTCCCGCCGCGACTTCGGGTGGGGTGTTGCCGTTTGGGACCAAACGACAACAATCCCGCGCCTCAGGACGCCGTACGTGACCAATCAGCGACCCCCATCTGACGATGCCAGCGGTTCATCACCCGTTCGCGGCCCACCTCCGAGTACAGCGACTGCTCGATGAGGGCCATCCACGCGCGATAGCGCCGGAGTCGTGAGGGCCTCGCGAGATCGCGATCGATCTCTTGCATGGTCACCAGCGCATGGTTGAGGAGGTCGTCCATCGTGAACCCGCGACGTTCGTAGCCCGTGCGGCCCAGACCGCGCTCACGTCGCAGGTCGTTGCGATGCACGTCGGGCGCGCGGTGCACCCCGCCGTCGTACTCGTGCATCCGATTGGTGCCGACTATCCAGAGGTCAGCGACCGCCACCAGCTGCCCGTCGGCGTCGTAGAGCTTCCTCTGAGCCTCGTACCTAATCTCCAGGACGTCATGGAACTCCTGCAACACGCTCTCGCCGCCGGAGTCGGACCTTCCCGTGCTGCTCTCCCAGACAGCGCGGAGGAGGCGGACGCCGGGGCGACCCGATGCAAGGAGCACCTCCATGCGGATGGCGTCCGCGTGGCCGGCATGGCGGGCGCTCTCGACAAGAACGCGGAGGTCGAGGCGGCCGAGATCTCGAGCGCATCGCAGCAGGATCTCCTCGGCGGAGTCGATCGGAAGCCCACCCACCGTGCCCGGTCGCACCGTCCGCGTCAGACGGGAACAGATCACCCCGGGACGACGTGGTCGTCGATCCGACCCGGTGGCGGCAAACACGGGAACCTGCTCCGGCAGCTTCGGCACGTGCCATCCGAGGAGCCTGGCTGCTGTCAGCCCGGTGAACACCGAGCCGGCTGGGAGCAGCTCGAGCCACGCGACCAGGTCCCGGCGCCACTCGATCTCAGGGCTCAGACCCTGCGCATGATGGAGGAACAACCCGTGGGCGACACGTCGATAGCCGCGCCGCCGCATCTGTCCCCTGATGGGTACGTCACGCTCTCGTTTCATGGTGCGGACCCTGCTCCGCGCACGCCGGCACCGCACGAGTCGCCACGCTTCCTGTGGAGAGGCGCGTGATTCCACAGTCACCTGCCCCGCTCGTGGGCCTCAACAGCTCGTCGCTTGGTCAGAAACCGCACTTCTGCAGGCCAGATGCTGCCGTTTGGGACCAAACGGCAACACCCCGATCACATCGAAGCGTGCTCGTGCGAGAGGTCGGCCAAGTGACGCTCAGCCCACGAACAGAGCTCAGTCGTTGGGCGGAGCGACCGGCGGCTCTCCCGTGGTCGGGTGCTCCAGCGGCGCGACGGCACCGCTGACCTGGTCGGTCGGGTCAGCGGGATCGTCCACCGTGGGAGCGGTCGCGCCTCCACGTCCGGAGCGACGCGTCGCCGGGCCGCCTCCGACGGCGGACGCCGGATCAGCGTCGCCTCGGTCGCCCAACAACTCATCGAGCCGAGCCGGGCTGAGGCGGGAGAACTTGCGGGTCTGGGTGCGGGTGCGGTCGAGGACCGCCACCTCGAGATCGGTCGTGGCGATCACACGATCCCCGCTCTCCGAGCGTCCGAGGGCGATCACCGCTTCACGCAGCGCCCTTTCGAGAGGCGCCCCGGAGACGTCGGCAGCCGTCAGGCTCGCCGCGACCGGCTCCACCTGTCCGCCCATGACGGCGAACCCGTGCTCGTCGGCCACCTGACCGTCGTAGGTGAGTCGGAAGATCTGGTCGTCCTCGACCGTGTCGCCCACCTCCGCCACGAAGATCTCGACCTCGTAGGGCTTCTCTCCCCCGCTGGAGAAGATCGTGCCGAGCGTCTGCGCGTAGGCGTTGGCCAGGCCGCGTCCGGTGACGTCGCGCCGGTCGTAGGCGTAGCCGCGCATGTCGGCCAGTCGCACCCCGGCGATGCGTAGGTTCTCGAACTCGTTGTAGCGGCCCACCGCGGCGAACGCGATGCGGTCGTAGATCTCAGAGACCTTGTGCAGTGCCTGGGACGGGTTCTCGGAGACGAAGAGGATGCCGTCGGCGTACTGCACGGCGACCACGGAGCGCCCGCGTCCGATGCCCTTGCGGGCGAAGTCGGCCCGGTCCTTCATCAGCTGCTCGGGCGAGACGTAGAACTGCTGGCTCATCGTGCGGACTCCTCTCCGCCGAGTGCGGCCGCGGGGCCGTCAGGGCGTTGCATTCGGCCGGCGATGACACGGTCGGCGATCGCGGCGACCGCGGCGTCGTCCATGCGGGCCCCACCCTCGGACGAGATCACCTGGACGACCGGGAAGATCCGCCGGGTCAGGTCAGGTCCGCCCGTCGCGGAGTCGTCGTCCGCGGCGTCGTAGAGCGCCTGCACGATGACCTCGACGCACTGCTCCGCGCTCAGGTCGTGGCGGTAGAGTTTTTTGAGGGCTCCGCGGGCGAACATCGATCCTGAGCCCACGGCGTGGAAGGCAGTCTCCTCGTAGCGGCCGCCCGTGACGTCGTAGCTAAAGATCCGACCCTGCTCGGCGCGGACGTCGTAGCCCGCGAACAGGGGCACCACTGCGAGGCCCTGCATGGCCATCGGCAGGTTGTTGCGGATCAGGGCGGCGAGCCGGTTGGCCTTGCCGTCCATCGAGAGGCGGTTGCCCTCGATCTTCTCGTAGTGCTCGAGCTCGGTCTGGAAGAGACGGACCATCTCGACCGCGAGGCCGGCGGTACCGGCGATCCCGACGGCTGAGTACTCGTCAGCCGCAAAGACCTTCTCGATGTCGCGCTGGGCGATGATGTTGCCCATCGTGGCGCGGCGATCGCCGGCCATGACGACGCCGTCAGCGAAGGTCGCAGCCACGATCGTGGTGGCGTGAGGCGCCAGGTCGGCGGCACTGCCCTGCGGCAGGCCCGTGCGACCCGGTAGGAGATCGGGAGCCTGGGCAGCCAGGAAGTCGGCGAACGACGACGGTCCGGGCTGCAGGAAGGCCTCCGGGAGTCGGGGGCCGTTCACTGGCCGCCCTTCTGGATGAACGACTTCACGAAGTCCTCGGCGTTGGACTCCAGTACCTCGTCGATCTCGTCAAGGATGTCGTCGACGTCGTTGTCGATCGCTTCCTTGCGCTCGGCGAGATCGCTCTCGGGGGCCACCTCGGTGGTCTCTTCGGTCTCCTGGGACTTGCGCGGCTGCTTCTGCTCCTGGGCCATGCCCCGACCCTATCCAGACACCCCGACACTTTCGGCACAGTTCAGGTCTCAGACCGGTCTCAACCGTCCTCGCGACTGCGCCAGGAGTTGCCGTTTGGTCCCAAACGGCAATCTACGGGCGCCGCCGCACGTCGTTTGGGACCAAACGACAACACTTTCAGCGGGTGAGCGCGGCGAAGAGCTGTTCGGCGGTGTCGCAGCGATCGAGCAGCCCGCCCACGTGGGACCGGCTGCCGCGGAGCGGGTCGATCGTGGGGACGCGCTGGAGCGACTCGCGCCCTGGCAGGTCGAAGATCACCGAGTCCCACGAGGCCGCGGCGACGTGCTCGGCGTACTTTTCCAGGCACCGGCCACGGAAGTAGGCGCGCGTGTCGTGCGGCGGGTCGTGCATCGCGTCGTCGATCTGCTCCTGGGTGAGCAGCCGTTCCATCCGTCCCGCGGCGACGAGCCGGTGGTAGAGCCCCTTTTCGGGCCGGATGTCGGAGTACTGGAGGTCGATGAGCTGGAGCTTGGCGTCGCTCCAGTCGAGTCCGTCGCGCGAGCGGTACTGCTCGAGCAACTTGAGCTTGGCCACCCAGTCCAGCTGCGTGGCCAGCGACATCGGGTCGTTCTCGAGCGCGTCGAGCACCGACTCCCAGCGGGCGAGGATATCGACGGTCTGCTCGTCGGCGTCGCTGCCGTAGCGGTCCTCGACGTACTTGCGAGCATGGTCGAGGTACTCCAGCTGCAGCTGTACGGCGGTCAGCGTGCGGCCGTCGTTGAGGGTCACCGTCTGCTTCAGGGTGGGGTCGTGCGAGACCGCGCGCAGGGCGGTGACCGGGCCGTCGATGCTCAGGTCGCGGTCGATGAAGCGGTCCTCGATCATGGCCAGCACCAAGGAGGTCGTGCCGACCTTGAGGTACGTCGACACCTCCGAGAGGTTGGCGTCGCCGATGATCACGTGCAGCCTGCGGTACTTCTCCGGGTCGGCGTGCGGCTCGTCGCGGGTGTTGATGATCGGACGCTTCAGCGTGGTCTCGAGCCCGACCTCGACCTCGAAGAAGTCCGCTCGCTGGCTGATCTGGAAGCCGTGCTCGCGACCATCCTGGCCGATGCCCACCCGGCCGGCGCCGCACACCACCTGGCGGCTCACGAAGAACGGCGTCAGGTGGTGCACGATGTCGGCGAACGGCGTCGAGCGACGCATCAGGAAGTTCTCGTGTGCGCCGTAGGAGGCGCCCTTGTTGTCGGTGTTGTTCTTGTAGAGCACGATCTCGGGGCCGCCGGGCAGCGAGGCAGCGCGCTTGGCGGCGTCGAGCATCACCTGCTCCCCCGCCTTCTCCCAGCACACGATGTCGCGCGGGCTGGTGACCTCGGGGGTGGAGAACTCGGGGTGCGCGTGGTCGACGTAGAGCCTGGCACCGTTCGACAGGATGACGTTGGCGAGGCCGAGGTCCTCGTCGGTGAGCTGTGAGGCGTCGGCGACCTGGCGCGACATGTCGTAGCCGCGCGCGTCGCGCAGCGGGGACTCCTCCTCGAAGTCCCAGCGGGCGCGACGGGCCTTGACGGTCGCCGTCGCGTAGGCGTTGACCACCTGCGAGGACGCCACCATCGGGTTGGCCATCGGCTGGCCGACCACGGAGATGCCGTACTCGATCTCGGTTCCCATCACCCGGCGCACACTCATGCGTTCGACCCTACGCTGCGCCTCAGCGACACCGGCCCACCCATCAGGATCCGTCGAGCTCCTCGCGCAGGCGCGGCTCGGTCGTCAGCTCGGGCCGGATGCCGCGCTTGTCGGCGTAGAAGTTTCGAATGCGGTCCATGTCGGCGCCGACGTCGCCGGTGAGCGAGAACGTGGGTCCCCAGCCGACGGTGCGCGACGGCGTGTCGATGTAGGCGAGCGTCACGGGAATGCCGGTCTGCCGCGAGATCCGGTAGAAGCCGGACTTCCAGAACTCGCTCTTGCTGCGCGTGCCCTCGGCGGCGAGGCCGAGCAGGAACGTCTCGTCGTTCTCGGACTGCTCCAGCAGGGTGCGGATCGTGGCGCCGGGGTTGGACCGGTCGAGCTCGACGGCCCCAGTGGCCCGCATCAGGATGCCGAGCGGGCCCTTGAAGAATGAGTCCTTGACCAGCAACCGGATCTGCACGCTGTTGTCCCACGCCAGCAGCATCGTCAGGACCCAGTCCCAGTTGGAGGTGTGCGGCGCGCCGACCAGGATGCCCTTGGAGGGCACCTGACCCGCCGTACGCCACCTGGCCAGGCGAAGCACCAGTCGCGCAAGGTTCCGACGTACGAAGAAGTGGCGATTCATGGCGAGACCGTACCGGGCCCCGCCCCGACTCAGAGGTACTGGCCGGTGTTGGGGACCGTGTCGATCGAGCGGCCGGGCTCGGTGCCCTGCTTGCCGGTGATGAGGGTGCGGATGAACACGATGCGCTCACCCTTCTTGCCCGAGATCCGTGCCCAGTCGTCAGGGTTGGTCGTGTTGGGCAGGTCCTCGTTCTCCTTGAACTCATCGACGCAGGCCTGCAGCAGGTGCGAGACCCGCAGGCCCCGCTGCTCGTGCTCGAGCAGGTCCTTGATGGCCATCTTCTTGGCCCGGTCCACGATGTTCTGGATCATGGCGCCCGAGTTGAAGTCCTTGAAGTAGAGGACCTCCTTGTCACCGTTGGCGTAGGTGACCTCGAGGAAACGGTTCTCCTCGGTCTCGGTGTACATCCGCTCGACGGTCGCGCGGATCATGCCCGCCACGCACGCCTCGCGGTCGTCGCCGAACTCACGCAGGTCATCGGCGTGCAGCGGGAGACGCGGGGTGAGGTACTTGCTGAAGATGTCACGGGCCGACTCGGCATCGGGACGCTCGATCTTGATCTTCACGTCCAGGCGTCCCGGGCGCAGGATCGCCGGGTCGATCATGTCCTCGCGGTTGGAGGCACCGATGACGAGCACGTTCTCGAGCAGCTCGACGCCGTCGATCTCGCTGAGCAGCTGGGGAACGATCGTGTTCTCGACGTCCGAGGACACCCCGGATCCTCGGGTGCGAAAGAGCGAGTCCATCTCGTCGAAGAAGACGATGACGGGCGTGCCCTCGCTGGCCTTCTCCCGAGCGCGCTGGAAGACCAGGCGGATGTGCCGCTCGGTCTCGCCGACGTACTTGTTGAGCAGCTCGGGGCCCTTGATGTTGAGGAAGTAGGACTTCCCCTCCTGCCCGGTGCGGGCAGCGACCTTCTTGGCCAGGGAGTTGGCGACCGCTTTGGCGATCAGCGTCTTGCCGCAACCCGGGGGCCCGTAGAGGAGCACGCCCTTGGGCGGCTTGAGCTCGTGCTCGACGAAGAGCTCGGGGTGGAGGTAGGGCAGCTCGACGGCGTCGCGGATCGTCTCGATCTGGCCGAAGAGGCCGCCGATGTCGCTATAGTCGATGTCGGGAACCTCTTCGAGGACGAGCTCCTCGACCTCCGACTTCGGCACCCGCTCGTAGACGTAGCCGGCGCGCGAGTCGAGCAGCAGCGAGTCGCCTGCTCGGAGCGTGATCTCCTTCAGCGGCTCGGCGATGCGGACGACGCGCTCCTCGTCGGCGTTGGCGATGACCAGGACGCGGTCGCCATCGGCGAGCACCTCCTTGAACATCACGACCTCGCCGACCTGCTCGAAGTCGAGGGCAGCCACGACGTTGAGCGCCTCGTTGAGCATCACCTCTTGACCCTTGTGGAGGTCGTCGAGGTCGACCGCAGGGCTCACGTTGACCCGGAGCTTGCGTCCGCCGGTGAAGACATCGACCGAGTCGTCGTCGTTGCGCGCCAGGAAGGTTCCGAACCCGGCCGGGGGCTGAGCCAGCCGGTCGACCTCTTCCTTGAGGGTGGTGATCTGGTCGCGCGCTTCCCGCAGGGTCTGGGCTAGTCGCTCGTTCTGAGCCGTCACCGCCGCCAACGAGCGCTGGGTGTCGGCCAGTCGCAGCTCGAGGCCGCGGGGCTGCAGCGGTCCGTCCGAGAGGCGACGGCGCAGGTCAGTGACCTCGGCCTCCAAGAAGCGCACTTGCGACATGAGCTCCTCCGGGTTGCGCCCGGAATCGCCTCGGTTGGCACCAGCATCCATGTTCGACATAAGGACCACCTCCTGTCCGGTCGACCCTACCCGCGACAGGTCGACCCGGAAGTGGAGAACCACGCCGACAGGGTCACGATTTCACACCGGGGTGGGCACGGTCCGTTGTCGTTTGGTCCCAAACGACAGCTCTCGCGGCC
>NZ_JAXMNS010000110.1:0-9533 GCF_034670285.1 Nocardioides sp.
CGTACTCGTCGTAGGCCTCGCGCGCGTGCCGACGCGCCACGGCGCGCTCCTCGAGGAAGGAGTCGTAGCCGCCGTCATAGACCGCGACCTGGTGCTGAGCGAGGTCGAGTTCGACGATGCGCGTGATGCTCCGGGCCAGGAACTCGCGGTCGTGCGAGACCAGGACGACGCCGGCGCGCAGCCCCTGCACCCAGTCCTCGAGCCGGGCGAGGCCGTCGAGGTCGAGGTCGTTGGTCGGCTCGTCGAGCAGCACCACGTCGAACCGGCTGAGCACGAGCGCGGCCAGGCCGACGCGCGCCACCTGTCCGCCCGAGAGCGAGGTCATCAGGGCGTCGGCCCCGGTCTCGACCCCGAGCCCGAGGTCGGCCAGCACCGCCGGGATGCGGTCGTCGAGGTCGGGCGCGCCGCTGGCCAGCCAGTGGTCGAGCGCGACGGCGTACGCCTCGTCGACCCCGGGCACGTCGGACCCGAGCGCGGCCGCCGTCGACTCCATCGCCTCGGTCGCTGCCGCAGCGCCCGTACGGCGCGCGAGGTAGGCCGCGATCGTCTCGCCCTCGACGCGCTCGTGCTCCTGGGGCATCCAGCCGACGAAGGCGTCGCTCGGGGCGGTCGAGACCGTGCCGGCGAGCGGCGTGACCGCTCCGGCGAGCAGGCTCAACAGGGTCGTCTTGCCGGCGCCGTTGGCTCCGACGACGCCGACCACGTCGCCCGGCGAGACGGTCAGGTCGAGGGACTCGAAGAGGGTGCGGTGGGCATGTCCCCCGGACAGGCCCTTGGCGACCAGGGTGGCACTCACGAGATGCATCCTAGGCCGCGCCGCGCGGTGCTCTAGCCTCGCGAGGTGCCTCCGATCACCCACCCACGCCTCAGCCTGCGCAAGCGACTGCTCCACCGCGGCGTCCAGTCGGCATGGGCCTGGCTCGATCGTACGGGCGAGATCGTGCCCGGCACCGAGGCGGCCGAGGCGTTCGGCAGCTTCGGCGTGGCCAGCTGCATCGGCTTCCCGACGGCGACGCTGATGAACGTCGGCTCGATCCACCTCGGCGAGCGCACGCTGGTCGGACGCCAGTCGACGCTGTCGGTCGGCTACGGCCCCGGCGAGACACACCTGCCGAGCCATGCGCTGGTGATCGGCGACCGCTGCGTCATCGGCGCCCGCGCCGCGATCACCGCGCACTCCTCGATCACGATCGGTGACGACGTGTGGTGCGGCCAGGACGTCTTCATCTCCGACGCCGGACACGGTTATCAGGAGCTCGAGACGCCGATCGGACGCCAGCTCGGCGAGCACCACCCCGTCACCATCGGCTCCGGCACGTGGATCGGCCACGGCGCGATCATCCTGCCCGGCACGACCATCGGCGAGAACGTCGTCGTGGCGGCCGGGTCCGTGGTGCGCGGCACCGTCGAGGACCGCGCCGTCGTCGGCGGGGCGCCGGCCCGCGTGATCCGCCGCTACACCGAGGGCATCGGCTGGGTCACCGCCGACGGCGACGTGCGACCCGTGCTCGCTCCGCTCGACCACGACTTCGACCACCAGACCAACGCCGGCCTGCGCCCGCAGCCCGGCCGCCACTGACAGACCCCGGTGGCGGGCTCCCGGGCGTGAGCGCGTAGACGGACGTACACACCCGGCCCGAAGTGGAAGGCGTGGCACCGGGTCACCGTTGGTGATCAGGTCAGGCTCAGGCGTCCGACAGCCTCGACACGCACGCTGAGGACATGAGCCCTCGAGACGCGTCGTTCACCCGCTCGATCCTGCGCAAGGCCCGCACCTACGTCGGCGCGGTCGTCGTCGCCACCTCGCTCCCGGCGTGACGAGCACGACGGTCACCCGGCCGGGTGGAGCACCGGGCCGGGAGCGCGCCTAGCGTCGAAGGCATGCGTTACGACTACGACGTCCTGATCATCGGGGGCGGCATGACCGCCGACGCCGCCGCCAAGGGCATCCGCGAGCACGGTTCGGACGCCACCATCGGCATCGTCGGCGAGGAGTCGACGGCCCCCTTCCCGCGCCCGGCGCTGTCGAAGAAGCTGTGGACCGACCGCGAGTTCTCTCGCGACGACGCCGCGCTCGAGACCGAGAAGGAGACCGGCGCCCACCTGCACCTCGGCTCGCCCGTGGTCTCCGTCGACGCCGACGGCCGCACGGTCACGACCGAGGCCGGCGACGTCTTCGGCTACGACCGCCTGCTGATCGCCACCGGCGGTCACCCGCGCTGCATCGACGGTCTCGAGCCGTCCGACCGGGTCCTCTACTTCCGCACGCTGGCCGACTACGAGGTGCTGCGCGAGCATGCCGCCTCGAAGCCCGAGGTGGTCGTCGTCGGTGGCGGCTACATCGGCAGCGAGATCGCGGCCGCACTCCTGGGGCACGGCTGCTCGGTGACGATCGTGCACCCCGACGCCGTGCTCGGCGGGTCGATGTTCCCCGACCCGGTCGCCCGACGTTTCGAGACACTCTTCGACGACGCCGGAGCCCGCCGCGCGCCCGGGCTCAAGGTCACCTCCGGCGAGCAGCACGGTGACGAGGTCGTGCTGCACCTCTCCGACGGGTCGTCGCTGCGCGCCGACGTCGCGGTGATCGGCCTCGGCATCGAGCCGGCCGGCGACGTCGTGGACGGCGTCGTCCGACGCTCCGACGACGGGGGCATCGTCGTCGACGAACGCCTGCAGACCTCCACGCCCGACATCTACGCGGCCGGCGACGTCGCGGAGTACCCCGACGCGATCCTCGGCCGCACCCGCGTCGAGCACGTCGACAACGCCACCACCATGGGGGCGGCCGTCGGCCGCATCCTCGTCGGTTCCGACGAGGTCTACGACCACACGCCGATGTTCTACTCCGACGTCCTCGACCACGGCTTCGAGGCTGTCGGCACGCTCGACTCCTCGCTGGAGACCGTCGTCGACGAGGTCGACGGCTTCGGCACGGTCGTCTACTACCTCGACGACGACGCGGTGCGCGGCGTCCTGCTCTGGGACTGCGACAGCGGCGTGGACGACGCCCGCGCGCTGCTCGCGCGCGGGACTCGCCCGGCCTACGCCGAGGACCTGCGCGGCACCATCGGCTGAGGGCGCCGAGCCGGCCCACTCACGGCCGGCTGCTCAGGTGCCGCAGAAGGTCGTGTAGCGCCCGAACGAGTCAGGCGCCGGCTCGGCGTACCGCTCGAGCCCGGCCCGCTCCTCGAACGGCCGGGCCAGCACCTCGCCGAGTCGCTCGAACGGTGTGAGGTCGCCCGCGGTCGCTGCGGCCAGCGCCTCCTCGACGAGGTGGTTGCGTGGGATGTAGACGGGGTTGTCCCGATCCATCAGGTCGCCGTCGGGTCCGAGGGCGAGCCAACGCTGAGCCCAGGCGTCGAATCCTGCGACGTCGAGCACCTGGTCGCGGGCCGGCGCGAGGTCGCCGCGCGCACCGTGTGCGAGGGCCCGGAACAGCTGGGTGTGGTCGGCCTGGCCGGAGATCAGGGTGAAGAGGTCCTCGACCAGCGGCTCGGTCTCCTCGGGTGAGGCCTCGGGGATGCCGAGCTTGTCGCGGACCCCGGCCGACCACGCGACGGCGTACTGCTCGCGGAAGCCGCCGAGGGCCTCGACCGCGATCTCGACGGCGCGGTCCTGCTCGTCGGCCAGCAACGGCAGCATCGCCTCGGCGAGGCGAGCGAGGTTCCACTCCGCGATGGTCGGCTGGTTGCCGTAGGCATATCGTCCGTCTGCGTCGATCGAGCTGAACACGGTCACCGGGTCGTAGACGTCGAGGAACGCGCACGGTCCGTAGTCGATGGTCTCGCCCGAGATCGTCATGTTGTCGGTGTTCATCACGCCGTGCACGAAGCCGACGAGCATCCAGCGGGCGATCAGCCCGGCCTGGGCGGTGACGACCGATCGGTAGAGCGCCAGGTGGCGGCTCGCGTCGTCGTCGATCTCGGCCAGGGTGGGGTAGTGGCGGGCGATCGCGTGGTCGGCCAGGCGTCGCAGGGTCGCGTGGTCGGGCTCCTCGAGCGCGCGGGCGTACTGAAAGCTGCCAACGCGCAGGTGGCTCGCGGCGACCCGGGCGAGGACGGCGCCCGGCAGCGGGACCTCGCGGCGCACGGTGACGCCGGTGGCCGTCACGGCCAGTGCGCGGGTGGTGGGGATGCCGAGCGCGTGCATCGCCTCGCACATGACGTACTCGCGCAGCATGGGTCCGACGGCGGCGAGCCCGTCGCCGCCGCGAGCGAACGGCGTCCGCCCCGAGCCCTTGAGGTGCAGGTCTCGCAGGTGGCCGTCGCAGTCGGTGAGCTCGCCGAGCAGCAGCGCGCGTCCGTCGCCGAGCCGCGGCGAGTAGCCGCCGAACTGGTGCCCGGCGTAGCCCTGCGCAACGGGCGTCGCCTCGTCGGGGACGTTGCCGCCGACGAGGAAGCCGAGTCCGGCGCTCGTGCGCAGCGCGGTCGGGTCGAGGCCGAGGTCGCCGGCGAGGTCCTCGTTGAGAGCGAGCAGCTGGGGTGCGGGTGCCTCGGCGGCGGTCCACGGCAGCGACAGCTCGGGCAGAGCATCGGCGAAGTGGTGACCGAGCAACGGTCGACCTGCCGGGCCTTCGTGCCCCGTCCGGACGTCTCGATCCGCGGGACTGGTCTGGACCAAGTCAAAGAAAGTCACGACACCAGGTTACGCAGGGGGGTACGGTGTGGCCGGGGAGCGAACGATGAAAGGTGACCTGACCATGCCTGAAATCCAGCTCGTCGACGCTTCCAGCCTGCGCCGGTGGGAGCGGATCCTGCGAGGGAGCATGCTCCTGGCGCTCGGCTCGCTGATCGCCGCGTCCGTGGTCATCGTGGTGCGACCCACCATCGGCAACGCCCCCGCGCCCTACGCCTACGTCGCCCCCGTGCCGGCCCTGCCGGCCCTGCCGCTGCGGCTCCCGCTCATCGAGGTCACCCCCGACGTGCTCGCCGGCCTCAGGGTCGAGGCGGCCAAGGCCCGCAAGGCGGCCCGCTCCGAGCGCCGCGACCGTCAGGACCGACGCGCCCAGCGCGAGGCCAAGGCCATCAAGAACGCTTCCGGGACCACCGGGACCACCGGGACCACCGGGAACACCGGGAACACCGGGAACGGCAGCTCTGCACCCGCGGTGGTCCAGGCCACTCCGGGTGCCTCGCCGAGCCCGGTCAGCGGCCCGAGCAGCAGCCCGGCGCCGGCGCCGCAGCCCGCTCCGGCCCCGGTCCCTGCACCCCAGCCCGTGAGCACCGAGGGCCACCGCCTGAAGGAGGTCGTCGACCCGGTCGAGAAGACGGTCAAGGAGACGACCGAAGCCGTCGTCCCCGCCGCGGTCCCGGTCGTCGACGCAGTCTTCGACGGCGTCAACGACGTGCTCAGCCGGGCTGACGTCGCGGCGCCGGAGTCGAAGAAGCAGGCGTGACCACCACGTCGTAGGTCGGGATCTCCCCGGCCCACGGCTGGCGCTCGAGCATGTCGGCGACCTTGACGACGCCGCGCTCGATCTCGCCGACCGCACCGTCGACGATGCGGTACTCCTGGCGCGGGTCGAAGAAGCGCTGCGACTCGAGCATCACCACGCGCACCTCGCCCGACTCGAAGCCGCAGCGCTCCTGCAGCGCCGCGAGCAGCTGCTCGTTGTGGAGGTGTCCCTCTCCGAAGTTCCAGCCCAGGGAGATCCCGGCGACGAACTCACCGTCGTGGATGGCGTAGCGACTCGACACCGTGTCGGGGGCCTCGTCGCAGGCGCGTGGGACCAGGCCGAAGAGCGCGCGCCCGTGGGTGTGCATCGAGCGGAACGCGTAGACCTTGTGGCTCAACGCCTTCGCCATGTCGGCGTCGTACAGCCGCTCGAGCTGGGCGCTGGGCAGCTGGGCGACCTTGACCACCGAGCCGTCGATCTTGGCGATCGCCTCGGGCGTCAGGCACCACAGCGACGTGGCCCAGTTGCCGGCGTAGTAGCGCATCGAGGGCAGGAAGGAGAACTGCTTGGGGTAGAAGTTGCCCGTCACCACGACGGCGCCGGCTGCCAGGACCAGCGCGAGGACCAGCACGGGGTGGGACATGTCGGAGACCGCGACGTCGGCGTTCTCGACGAAGAGGAAGCCGATCGCGAAGATCATGAAGACGTTCCACTCCAGGGGCACGCCCATCGGGAGCGAGGTCAGGATCTGGAGGTGGAAGGCGATCATCACGATCGCTGCGACCGTGGTGAGCCAGCCCCCGTTGGAGAGCAGCAGCACCAGCGGGACGCCGAACTCGATGACCGTGCCGCCGTGGGCGAGTCGCTCGGAGAGCTTGCCGGGGCGGAGGTCGTCGGGGAAGTCGCGGTGGAAGCGGCGCTTGATCGCCTTGGCCCGCAGGACGGGGGAGTTGCTCATCATCACCGCGACCACGTGCGGGAAGTGCTGGTTGAGCTTGGAGAACGCGGCGCCCCACCAGATGAGCACGACGATCAGCTTGAGGCCCACGATCAGGTCGGCCCCGCTGAAGAAGAACATCAGCGCGAGCGTGCCGTAGACCTCGGTGCGGGCTGCGAGGAAGATCGTCTTGTCGCGCAGGCCGATCAGGCCCAGGAAGACGAAGAGCGGCAGGAAGCGCAGTGGCTCGATGGTGCCGACGCCCGGTCCCTGGCCGGGGGAGAAGAGCAGCCACAGCGCCGAGAGGACCACGGCTAGGTAGAGCGCGACGTCGGTCATCGACCGGGTCGTGCCGGCCGTCAGCGGCACCTGGTCCGGCCACGGGGGCAGTCGGATCGTGCCGGGGCGCAGCCAGTGCAGCGGGGCACCGACCGGCGGCAGGAAGCGCAGGGTCAGCGGGCCGAAGCCGCAGCCGAGGCCGAGCACCTCGAAGAGCAGCGTGAAGATGACGACCTTCTGGAAGAAGATCGGCTCGGTCCACCAGTCGCCGACGTCACCGAGCCCGCCGATGCCGGGCGTCAGCGCCGCCACGGCGGCCGCGCCCACGGCATACAGGGCGAGCTTGAGGACGTAGAGGAACAGCACGGCGTCAGGAGTGCCGAAGCCGCCCTCGGCCCAGTCCTGGGCCATCGGCTTGATGCGTTCCATCAGCGGCTTGCGGTCCCACTCGTCGTAGTCGAGGTCGGGAAGGCGCGGCGAGATCAACCCCATGTCGTCATCACGCGCCTGACCCTAGGCCCCGCCCTCGGGCCAGTGTGGGACGCGTCACCAACCGACCGCCATGATGTGGAGGACGAATCACCCATCACCTGGAGGACAGATGCGACTCGGCATGACGCTCGACTACGCCGGCGGTTTCGGGGAGACCGTCGAGCAGCTCGTCGACTACGAGAAGGCCGGGCTCGACCTGGTGGCCGTGGCCGAGGTCTACACGTTCGACGCCGTGAGCCAGCTCGGCTACATCGCCGCGCGCACCGAGCGCCTCGAGCTGATGTCGAGCATCTTCCAGATCTACACCCGCAGCCCCTCGCTCACCGCCATGACGGCAGCCGGACTCGACTACGTCTCCGGCGGTCGCTTCACCCTCGGCCTCGGCGCCTCGGGCCCGCAGGTCATCGAGGGGTTCCACGGCATCAAGTACGACGCTCCGCTCGCCCGCACCCGCGAGGTCGTCGAGATCTGCCGCCAGGTCTGGCAGCGCCAGCCCGTCGTCCACGAGGGCAAGCACTATCAGGTCCCGCTCACCAAGGAGCACGGCGGAAGCGGTCTCGGCAAGCCGCTCAAGCTCATCAACCACCCCGTGCGCCCGCGCATCCCGGTGTCGATCGCCGCGCTCGGACCCAAGAACGTCGCGATGGCGGCCGAGATCGCCGAGGGCTGGATGCCGCTGTTCTTCCACCCGGGCAAGTGGGAGGCGGCCTTCGGGGAGTCGCTCGCCGAGGGCAAGGCCAGCCGCGACCCCGAGCTCGGCACCCTCGACATCCAGCTGCAGGTCAACTTCGCTCTCGGCGAGGCCGACCCGGCCGCGCTGGGCGCGGTGCGCGACCAGCTCGCCCTCTACATCGGCGGGATGGGGGCACGCGACAAGAACTTCTACAACCAGCTCGCCTGCCGCTACGGCTACGAGAGCGAGGCAGCCGAGATGCAGGAGCTCTACCTCGGGGGTCGCAAGGCTGACGCCGCAGCCGCCGTGCCGGACGACCTCGTACGGGCGGTCTCGCTCATCGGTGACGAGGGCTACGTCAAGGAGCACCTCGCGGAGTTCGCCGCGGCCGGGGTCACCACCCTGCTGCTGCGTCCGCTCGCGACGAGCCACGACGCGCGCGTCGCCGACGTACGCCGGTTGGCCGAGCTGGCCGCCGAGGCCTGAGGCGACTGCTCAGAGTCGTCAGTCCGTGGGTGGTGCGGCGAGGCCGTTCTGCATGCACCACACCACGGCCTGGCTGCGGGTGCGAACGTCGATGCGGCGGTAGGCCCCGCGGATGTAGGTCTTCACCGAGTTGATCGACAGGTAGAGCCGCTCGGCGATCTCGACGTTGCTGAGCCCGGCGGTGATCAGGCTCAGCACCTCCTCCTCGCGCGGGGCGAGGTGCACCCGGTCGTCGTCCAGGCCCGGGTTGACGGTGAAGTCGGTGGCGCCGGGGTCACCGGCACCACTCAGGTCGCCCCAGGCGGCCGCCTCCACGGCGGCGACGAGCTCCTCGGCCGAGGCGTCGAGCGACACACAGCCGTCGACGCCGGTCGCGAGGGCGGTGTCGGCGAGGTCGGGGCGCAGGTCGCGGGTGACGGCGAGCACCGCGACGTCGGTCTCCTTGACCATCCGGACCAGCTCGGACTCGTCACTCTCGACCAGCGCCATCACGTCGTAGAGGACGACGTCGGCGCCGTCGAGCACGAGTGAGTCGACGGCTCCCTCGGAGACCTCGAGGGCGTCGTGCTCGTCGAGCAGCGTGGTGAGGCCGGTGCGGACGACGTCGTGCTCGCTGGTGATGAGCACCCGGGTGGACCTGGTCATGGCGCTCATCCTAGTGAGGTCGCGGGGGTGCGGCACCGGGTCACCCGCAGGAGTGACTCGCGCACCGGGGCCGGTGACCTATTTTCTCGAGAACCGCGGACGCAGGACGTCTGCCCTGGAGGCATAGGGGAAGCCGGATGGATGTCGCACTGAGCGTCACCAGCGGACGCGCCAAGACCCTGGCGCTCGAGGAGCTGGCCCGCCGCGGCTACCAGGTCGCCTCGGGCCCGGTGCTGCTCGCCTACCCCTTCACGGTGCACGTCACCAACGCTCCCGACGACGCCGGCGAGGTGTTGCTCGAGGTCGTGACCGCGGTCGATGCGGGTGCCGGCCGGATCATGCTCGCCACCTGAAGCTCAGCGTCGTCGGCGACCGCTCGTCAGCAAGGGGACGGCGATCCACACCGTCGCGAAGACCAGGAGCGACAGGGTGCCGACCGCTGCGGCGACCACCGTGCCGACGATGATGTCGAAGACCAGGAACAGCACCCCGGCGCTGGTGACCGCCAGGAGAGCCAGCCCCGCCCGGGCGGTCGTGTTGGAGGCCTCGACGAGCCAGTAGCGCTGGTGCTGACGGAAGAGCACCCGGTGGAAGGCGACCGGTGCGACCACGAACACGGTCGTGAG
>NZ_JAXMNS010000111.1:0-9493 GCF_034670285.1 Nocardioides sp.
GGCGTCTTCCGGATCTCCAACTGGCGCGGCAAGCCCAAGGGGCGCGTGGTCGAGATCGGACGTCGCTTCGCCAACTGGGTGACCCTCCAGGACGTCGAGGGCCGCACGGTCTCGGTCGTCTCGGTGCACATCGCCCCGCTCGACAAGAACATGCCGGATCTCCTGCGTCGTTCGATCAAGCGCCTCGCGGTCCTCACCGCCAGGCTCGCGCCGGCCGGCCCGGTGCTGGTGGGTGGCGACTTCAACGTGCACTACAAGAGCGGGCGCTACCCGCGCGACCTGATCGACCCGACGGGTCTCGCCCCGACCTTCGACACCCTGGGCAACTTCTTCCCGACCGGTGACCACCACGGCGCCACGATCGACTACGTGTTCAACCGCGGCGCCGAGACCCTCGTCGCCGACCGCCACTACCCGGTCGAGCTCAAGTCCGACCACGACGCGGTCGTCGCCGGCCTGTCCTGGCTGGGCGACCTCGAGTCCGAGAGCGTGTCGGTGCGCAGCAACCCGGCCGGTGGCGCGGCCGAGCGGCGCTCGGTCCTCAAGAGCATCAAGGTCGGGATCAACTCGGTCCCTGCCGGCGGTGCGATCCGTCTCGTCACGCGTCGCGTCGACCTGTACGCCGTCCGGGCCCGCCTGGTGGCGGCCGCGCGACGTGGCGTCGCCGTACAGGTCTCGATCGTCGGCAAGCCGCTCTCCGAGGTGGAGAACAAGCTCGCCCAGCAGCTCAGCGAGACCGGTCAGGCCTCGAGCTGGGTGCGTCGTTGCACCGGCAGCTGCGCCCGGACCTGGGACGCCGCCTCGACTCCGCGCACCCTCATGCTGACCGGCGAGGAAGCCGGCTCGTGGTCGGTCCGCTTCGACGTCGACCGGTGGCTCACGGCCGCGGTGGTCGAACGGACCACGTCGGTGACCCGCAGCGTCGGCGAGAACGCACTCCAGGAGGCGAGCGACCTCGTCGCGAGCCTCGGCTGAGGCTCCCTCCGGTCCCGGCCTGGTTCGGTCCCGGCCCCGGTCCCGGCCCAGGGAGTCCGTGCCCGGGAGCGGCCGATATGGTGCCCCGATGACTGTGTCGCGGGTGCGTGTCGATGGCGAGGGCGTGCGCGCACGATCGCGCGACGAGGCCATCCTCGACGTGTCGTTCGACGGCCGTCGGATCTGGTCGTTCTGGCTCCACCGCGACGGCGGCCGCAGCGGTCTCGACCACCTGGTGCCCTGGCCCGAGACCCTGACCGACTTCCTCGACGGTCGGGCCCGGATCACCGTGCAGGAGCACGGCGTCGACGACGTCCTCTTCGACGACGCGGTCACGTTCGGGGAGTCCGACGAGCCCATCGCGATCGTCAACGGCCGGGGGCGTCCCATCGCCCTCGACAAGTACTTCCGACGTGTGGAGACCTTCGAGGGCCGCAGCGACGAGGCCGTGCGGCCCCTGCTCGACTCGATCCAGGAGGTCATCGACGTCGTCGCCGAGTGCGGCATCGAGGCGTTCCTGACCTACGGCACGCTCCTGGGAGCGGTGCGCGACCAGAAGCTGATCGGGCACGACAGCGACGCCGACCTCGGCTACGTCTCGCGCCACAGCGACCCGGCCGACGTGGTCGTCGAGAGCTTCGCCCTGCAGCGCGCCCTGCGCGCTCGCGGCTACCAGGTCGTGCGCTACTCCGGTGCGGCGATCAAGGTGGACGTCGTCGAGAGCGACGGAGCCGTGCGCGGCCTCGATCTCTTCGGCGGCTTCCTGCGCGACGGCCAGCTGCATCTGCTGGGCGAGATCCGGACGCCGTTCGAGCGCGAGTGGATCTTCCCGCTCACCACCGCGGTCCTCGAGGGCCGCTCGTTCCCCGTGCCCGCCGACCCCGACCGGCTCCTGGTCGCGACCTACGGCGAGGCGTGGCGCACGCCCGACCCCGCCTTCCACTTCGAGACCCCGACCACGACCTCACGCCGCCTCAACGGCTGGTTCCGTGGCACCCGGGTCGGACGCTCGACCTGGGACCGGCTCTACCTCTCCGGAGCCTTCGGCCGACGCCGTCATGTCGCCGAGGCAGCCCGTTGGGTGGTCGACTCCGAGCCCGACATGGCCTCCTTCGTCGATCTCGGCTGCGGTCGCGGTCGGGAGGCGTCGTACGTCGCCGAGCAGGGGGTGCCGGTGCTGGCCCTCGACCAGAGCCGCTTCTACTTCCGCCACCAGGCGCGCGCCTGGGAGCCCGGCACCGGCCCGGACTTCCGGACCTTCAACATGCTCGAGGACCGTCACGTGGCCGTCGCGGCCGTCCGTGGCGCCCTCCTGCCGGGACCTCGGATCCTCTTCGCCCGGCACCTGGCCGACGCCACCTCGGCGGCTGGCCGGCGAGCGCTGTGGCGCACGGCCAAGAGCATGCTGAGCGACGGCGACGGTCGGTTCTACCTCTTCTTCATGTCCGTCGAGGGCGACGACGGCTACGGCGTCGACAACCAGGTGGGCGAGCTGTCCCGCGAGGTCGTCGAGGAGGAGCTGAAGGCCGCCGGGGCCCGCATCACCTACTGCGAGGAACGGCCCGCGAGCCCTGCGAAGGGGGCCTCGACGCTGTGTCGTATGGTCGCCGAGTGGCCTGGCCACCCCGAGCGTGACCCAGCGGTGAGGACAAGATCATGATCGAAGACGACGAAGCCCCGGGGCGCGTCCGCACGGTGGCCGACAAGCTGTCGGCCGTGTCGCCACTGGCCTTGAAGCGACGGATCGCCGTCCTCGAGGAGGAGGTCCAGGAGTGCCGGCAGACCAGTCTGCGTGTCGCCGAGCTCACCGACCTCGTCACCGAGCTGCTGGTGCCGCTGGTGCGCGGTGACAACGCCGAGGCCCTCGAGATCCTCGACCGCTACCACCAGAGTCTCTGAGCCCGACCGTGGCAGCCACGACCGGGCGCCTCTTCCTCCACGTCGGCCTCCAGAAGACCGGCACCTCCTACCTGCAGAGCATCGTCTTCGAGTCGATCGACGAGCTCGCCGCTCAGGGCGTCGCCGTCGTCCCACCGAGCAAGCGACGCACGTTCTGGGTGATGCTCGACGTGCGCGGTCGCTTCCGGCCCGACTTCGACCCGCCTGAGGTCGCGGAGTCGGTCGACCACTTCGCGCAGGTGCTCGCCGAGACCGAGGCGCCCGCTGCGCTCCTCACCGAGGAGTCGCTCGCGCCCGCCGACCCCGAGCAGATCCGACGTCTCCTCGCAGCCTGCGGTGATCGTGAGGTGCACGTCGTCGTGACGCTGCGCGATCTCGCCCGGCAGATCCCCTCGGCGTGGCAGGAGTCGCTGAAGGCCGGCGCCAGCGCACCCTTCGACACCTACCTGAGCAAGCTGCGCCGACACGACGACACCCCCGGTCATGGGCTGTGGCGCCAGAAGGACGTGCCGAGGCTGCTGGCGGCGTGGAACGACCACGTGCCGAGCGAGCGCATCCACGTGGTCACCGTGCCGCCTTCGGGCAGCGACCCCACGCTGCTGCTCGACCGCTTCTGCCAGGTGCTCGGAGTCGACCCCGCCTCGTTGACCACCGACGTCGTCCGGGTCAACGAAGGGCTCAAGCACGTGGGCGCCGAGGTGCTGCGGAGGGTCAACGCCGAGCTCGCGCCCACCCACCGCAAGCGCGACATCTACGGCGACGTCGGCAAGCGCTACCTGTCCACCCGGATCCTCGCCCAGCAGCCGGGGGAGCGCATCGCCGTCCCCGAGTCGTTCCGCGAGTGGCTCCAGAGCACGTCTCGACGCCACATCGACTACCTCGCGGCCCAGGGTTTCGAGATCGTCGGCGACCTCGAGGACCTCTACCCCGACGACCGGAGCTTTGCCGGCACGTCGACCGAGCCCCCGGCCACCGAGGTCGCCGACGTGGCCGCGAAGGCCCTGGCGATCGTGATCGGCGACGAGATGGACCGGCGGCGCGAGGTGCGTGCCAACCGGGTGGCACGGGCCTCCGGCTCCACGGTGACTGCCAGGGTGACCGCTTCCGGGTTGCGACGCCGCGTCGCCGCGCGGTGGGCGCGACTGCGCGGCCGTCGCGACTGAGCGCTCTGTCGGGTCCGGTCGAGGGGGTGGCTAGGCGCGTGCGCGGCGCAGCCGCGACAGTGCGCGCCGGGCGAGTCCGGGGGCTGCGGCGCCCGGTGCGGCCTGGTTGCGGGCGCGGCGCAGGTCCTGACGCAGTCCACGGATGACGTCGAGGTCGGCGTGGCGCTGCACGAGCATCCCCGCCATCGCCTCCAGCGAGACCTCGAGCAGCCGCTCGTCGCTCGCCGTGAGCTCGGGCGTCGCGCGCTCGGGCCAGACCGGCACGAGGTCCTCGACGTCTCCGACGAGGTGGTAGCCGGCCGCGGTCAGACGCTTGACCTGGTCGCGCGACGCGCGCTCGCACCACTCCTGCTCGGCAGCGGGCAGCACGAGTCGCTGACCCGACTGCCGCGCGAGCACCTGCTCGGCGTACCAGAACTTCACGGTGCGGGCGTACGCCGAGCGGTTGGCCCGCAGTCGCTTGCCCAGCGTGCGGTTGACCCGGCGCAGCAGCTCGGCCTGCTCGTAGCCGATCGAGGCGTTGTCGCGCGCGACGTCGGCGTCGAGTGCGGAGGCGTCGACGTCGATGATCGAGCAGAACCTGCGGAGCAGCTCGTCGGGAGCTGCGCCGCTGGGCGGCACGGTGACGACGTGGACGCGCTCGGGGGGGAGCGAGCCGCCCCAGGTGTCGGCCACGGCGGCGAAGTCCTGCCCGCTCCAGAAGCGGTGCTCGGGATCGGTGCGCACCTCGCGCAGGAACGTCTCGTAGGTGCCGGTGTGGCGCGTCTTGACGAACTGCTGCCACTCCGAGGGCAGCTGACGGTCGAGGGAGCGCGTGGTCACGATGACGTGCACCTCGAAGTCGCCCAGGCGGGCGAGGAAGGCGTCGGCCTGCTCGCGCGAGACGACCGAGAGCAGCTCGTGAGTGATGAGCACGTCACCCTCGGCGCGTGCCAGCGCGGCGTCGAGACGCTGGAGGACGTCCGCGGCGCGGGCCGGGTCGGAGGCGGGGGCGTAGACGTCGCGCAGGTGCAACGTCAGGAAGAAGTGGTCGTTGCGACGCAGCGGGAGACCGATGCCCTGGTCGGCCAGCGCGGTCCGCGACTGCCACAGCACGTTCTGGAGGTACGACGTCCCCGTCTTGGGACTGCCGACGTGCAGGAAGCAGCGGCGAGTCATGGTGGGAGACTATGACAGAGCGGTCCCACGATCCGGAGGGCACCCCAAGGGTGTTCCGTACTCGCCGGTAATATCGCACAGTCGACGTGGACGCCCGATCCGCCGGCAACGCCGACCACCGTCACGCCCCGCAATGAAGGAGCTCGAAGATGACCCGACTGTGTGAGACCGAGGGACTGACCGAGGATCAGATCCAGATCCTCAAGGCGGTGCGCACGTTCACCGAGGAGAAGATCATCCCGGTCGCCACCGAGCTCGAGCACGCCGACGAGTACCCGCAGGAGATCGTCGACGGTCTCAAGGAGCTCGGCGTCTTCGGTCTGATGATCCCCGAGGAGTACGACGGCCTCGGCGAGTCGCTGCTGACCTACGCGCTCGTGGTCGAGGAGATCGCGCGCGGCTGGATGAGCGTCTCGGGCGTCATCAACACCCACTTCATCGTGGCCTACATGATCATGCAGCACGGCACCGAGGAGCAGAAGAAGAAGTACCTGCCCAAGATGGCCACCGGTGAGATCCGTGGCTCGTTCTCGATGTCCGAGCCCGGCCTGGGCTCCGACGTGGCCGCGATCAAGACCAAGGCCACCAAGAACGACGACGGCGGCTACACCATCGACGGAGCCAAGATGTGGCTCACCAACGGTGGCTCGTCCAACCTGATCGCCGTGCTCGTCAAGACCGACGAGGGCGCCGAGAGCGTCTACAAGAACATGTCGACCTTCCTGGTGGAGAAGGAGGAGGGCTTCGGCGAGACCGCTCCCGGCCTGACGATCCCCGGCAAGATCGACAAGATGGGCTACAAGGGCGTCGACACCACCGAAGCCGTCTTCGAGGGCCACCAGATCGGCGCCGAGCAGATCCTCGGTGGCGAGGCCGGCAAGGGCTTCTACCAGATGATGGACGGCGTCGAGGTCGGCCGTGTGAACGTCGCAGCCCGCGCCTGCGGCATCGCCAACCGCGCCTTCGAGCTCGGCATCGACTACGCCCAGACCCGCGAGACCTTCGGCAAGCCGATCGCCGAGCACCAGGCGATCCTCTTCCGCCTCGCCGAGATGGCGACCAAGGTCGAGGCCGCGCACTCGATGATGGTCCGTGCCGCCCGCCTCAAGGACAAGGGCGAGCGCAACGACGTCGAGGCCGGCATGGCCAAGTACCTCGCCGCGGAGTACTGCAACGAGGTCGTCGAGGCGTCGTTCCGCATCCACGGTGGCTACGGCTACTCCAAGGAGTACGAGATCGAGCGCCTGTACCGCGAGGCCGCCTTCATGCTGATCGGTGAGGGCACGGCCGACATCCAGAAGATGATCATCGGTCGTTCGATGCTCAAGGAGTACAAGAAGGCCTGACGCCTTCTGCTCCACCCGGCGCACCCGAACCCGCCGAGGCACGCCACGAGCGTGCCTCGGCGGGTTCTTCGCTGCGCGCCCGCGCGTGTGGCACCATCTCGCCAAGCCTGCCCACCGAGAGGTCGAGAGCCCCACGATGTCCGAAGTGCCCCGCCCGACCCGCTCGTCGTTCCGGGGCGACGTCCAGGGGATGCGTGCGGTGGCCGTGGTCCTGGTCATCCTGGGCCACGCGCGCCTGACCGGGTTCTCCGGCGGCTACGTCGGTGTCGACGTCTTCTTCGTCATCTCCGGCTTCCTGATCACCGGACTGCTGCTGCGTGAGGCGACCAGCACCGGCCGCGTCTCGTTGCTCGACTTCTATGCCCGTCGAGCGCGCCGGATCCTCCCGGCGGCCACGGTGGTGCTCGTCGGCACCGTCGTGGCCTCCGCGAGCTTCCTGCCGGTGCTGCGCACGACCGAGATCTTCAAGGACGCCGTGTGGTCGGCGTTCTTCGCCGCCAACCTCCGCTTCGCCGCCGTGGAGACCGACTACTTCGCCACCGACCAGCCCGTCTCGCCGCTCCAGCACTACTGGTCGCTGGCCGTCGAGGAGCAGTTCTACCTGGTCTGGCCGGTGCTGCTGCTCCTGCTCGCCGTGGTCGTACGACGGCGCGGTGCGGGTTCGCCGTCGGTGCGGTCGCTGGCCCTGGTCGCCCTCGGAGCGGTGACGCTGGCGTCGTTCGCGTGGTCGCTGTGGGCGACCTACGCCTCGCCGGCCTCGGCCTACTTCTCCAGCCTCACCCGCGCCTGGGAGCTCGGGCTCGGCTCGCTCCTCGCGCTGCTCTTCGGGGTCGCGCCGCGAGTGCGGCTGCCGCGCTGGGCGCTGGAGGTCGGCGCGGTGCTGGGGCTGCTGGCGATCCTCGCGGCGGTCCTGCGCTTCGACGAGCAGACCGCGATGCCGGGCTACGCGGCCCTGCTGCCGGTGCTCGGCGCGGTGGTCCTGCTCGGGGTCGGCGGACTCGACGGCGGGGAGCGCACCGGGGTCGCGCGGCTGCTGTCCACCGGCCCGGCCCGGGTGATCGGCGACTGGTCGTTCTCGCTCTATCTCTGGCACTTCCCGGTGCTGCGCATCGCCGGCGCCTACTGGCGTGAGCGCACGCTGTCGCCGGGGCACCTGGTCGTCGTCCTCGTCGCCGTGGTGGTGCTGAGCGCCCTGACCTTCTACCTGGTGGAGCAGCCCTTCCGTCGCGGGCGCTGGTGGCGGGTGCCGCGCGTGGCCGTGGCGCTCTACCCGGCCAGCGTCGGGGCGCTGCTGATGGCGCTGGTGGTGAGCCAGGTCTGGGTCGAGCGTCGACTGGACGCCAACGCCGACAACCCGGCGATCACCGCGGCGGAGTACGCCGACCGCGTCGACGGGCCGCCGCTCAGCGACGACCCCGCGCTCGCGATCGTGCAGGCGTCCGTGCTCGCGGCCCAGGAGCGACGCGCGGTGCCCGGGGCGCTGGTGCCGCCGCTGACGGGGATCCGTCAGGACACCGCGCCGCTGGGGGAGTGCGACTACCGGGTGGGCACCCACGACCTGTGCCCGGTCGGTGACACCGCGGCCGGCCGCTCGCTGGTCGTGCTGGGCGACTCCCATGCCAGAGCCTGGACGCCGGCGACCAACCTCATCGCCGAGCGCCACGGCTACACGGCCTACAACCTCGTCTACACCGGCTGCCCGGCCAGCCAGGCGCAACGCCTGGATCCCGAGACCAAGCGGCCGTGGCCGGAGTGCGACGACTTCAAGGACTGGGCGCTGGACACCATCGCCGACCTCGACCCCGAGCTCGTGGTCGTCGCCAGCGCGGCGCTGCCCAAGGTCGTCGCGCTCGACGGCACCAGCGTCGTCGGCTTCAACCGACCGGCGAAGTTCCACGCCGTCCAGATGGACGGCATGCGGCGCGAGCTCGAGCTGCTCCAGGACCTCGCGCCGAGGGTCGCCCTGGTCGCCAACACGCCCAAGCTGCCGCGCGAGCCGGGCGTCTGTCTGTCCCAAGGCGCCCCCGACCTGGGCGCCTGCCTCTTCGAGCCCGGCCCGGAGGCGCGGCGCTACCAGCGGGGCTTCGAGCGGGTGGCCGAGCGGCTCGGGGTCGCGGTGGTCGACGCCGAGAAGTGGTTCTGCCACCGCCGGCTGTGCCCGTCGGTGGTCGGGCGCTACGTGACGATGCGCGACAGCGAGCACATGACCACCGCCTACGCCGAGACGCTGGCAGACCCGCTGGCGCGCGAGCTGGGTCTCGAGGCACGCTGATGGACCTCGTCGAGAGCGTCCGACGCCAGGCGGTCGCCTGCGAGTCCCTGGGCTCGCCGATGTATGCCGCGCTCCTGGAGCGGGTGGCCCTCGACCTCGAGGACGGTGGACCGAGCGCCGAGGTGCTCGCCGACCACGTCGACGCCCCCGGACCCTCCGCGACCGCCCTGCGTCTGCTCGGCTCGGTGCACCGGCTGGTGCTGGAGCGGCGGGCCGGCGCGCTGGCGACCTTCTACCCCAGCGTCGGCGGCACCTGGGAGACCGAGGGCGGCTGGGCGGCCTTCCGCACCCTGCTGGCCGACGAGCCGCAGGCCGTGCGCGAGTGGCTCGACCGGCCGCCGCAGACCAACGAGGTCGGTCGCTCGGCCGCGCTGATGGCAGGGCTGCTGGCGTTGACGACCGAGCACGGCGACCTGCCGGTCCGACTCGCCGAGATCGGCTCCTCGGCGGGGCTGAACCTGCTCGCCGACCGCTTCCGCTACACCTCGAGCGACGGCCGCTCGGCCGGGCCTGCCGGGTCGCCCGTCGTGCTGGAGGGTGCGTGGACCGGCGACGTGCCGCTCGCCGCACCGTGGCCGCGGCTGGTGGAGCGGCTCGGCAGCGACGTGATGCCGATCGACGTGGCCACCACCGAGGGCCGGCTCGGGCTGACGGCGTACGTGTGGCCCGACCAGCAGAGA
>NZ_JAXMNS010000112.1:0-9492 GCF_034670285.1 Nocardioides sp.
CGCAGAAGTACCTCCGCGGCGTCGTCGGCATCCGCGCCGGCTCCGACACCTACCCCGGCGCCGGGCTGCTCTCGGTGGCCGGAGCGGCGACCGGGCTGGTCGGGATGGTCCGCTACGTCGGCGACGACTGCGTGCTCGATCTGGTGCGCGCCGCGCACCCCGAGGTCGTCGGGGCAGGACGCGTGCAGGCGTGGGTCGTCGGCTCGGGCAGCGGAGAAGCGGCCGCCGACACCCTGGCCGAGGCGCTGGCCGACGACGTGCCCGTCGTGATTGACGCCGATGCCCTCGACCATGCGCCTCGCGCCGCGGACGGTCGCCCTGACGTGATCCTGACGCCGCACGCCGGCGAGCTCGCCCGGATGCTCGGGGTCGAGCGCGCCGAGGTCGAGGCGCGCCCGCTGGCCCACGCGCGCCGCGCCGCGCGGGAGTACGGCGCGGTGGTGCTGCTCAAGGGCCGTCACACCCTCGTCGTCGACGCGGACGGCGGCGCGGTGCGCGCGACCACGACCGGGCTGCCGTGGCTGGCGACCGCCGGGGCCGGGGACGTGCTGGGCGGAGTCATCGGTGCTCTGGCCGCCGCCGGACTCACGCCGTACGACGCCGCCTCGGTGGGGTCCTGGCTCCACGGCGCGGCCGCCACACGGGCCGCGCGGGGCGGACCGATCGTCGCCGGGGACGTCGCGCGCGCCGTGCCCGAGGTGGTGGGCGACCTCCTCGCGGTCCAGGGGATGAAACAATCGGGTCCATGACGTCGCCCGCCCGTGCCGAGATCGTGGTGGACCTCGATGCCATCCGGCACAACGTCGAGGTCCTGCGGGCGCTCACCGGCGTCACGATGGTCACTGTCGTGAAGGCCGACGGCTACGGCCACGGCATGCTGCCGGTCGCCCGCACGGCGCGCGAGGCCGGCTCCGAGTGGCTCGCCGTGGCGACCCTCGACGAGGTGGCCCGCCTGCGCGCCGACGGCGACACCGGACGGATCCTCACCTGGTTGACCGTGCCCGGCGAGGCGTACGACGACGCGATCCGCGCCGACGTCGACCTCACGGCGTACTCCCTGGGCGAGCTGGACGAGATCGAGGCAGCGGCCCGCTACGTCGGGGGACCGGCGCGGGTGCAGCTGAAGGTCGACACCGGGCTCTCGCGCGGCGGAGCGATGCGCCGCGACTGGGAGCCGTTCTTCGAGCGCGCCCTCGCCGGTGAGCGCGCAGGGCACTGGAAGGTGACCGGCATCTGGTCGCACCTCGCGTGCGCCGACGAGCCAGACCACCCGGCCAACGATGCGCAGGAGGCGATGTTCCGCGACGCCCTGGCGCTTGCCGACGACGCCGGACTCACCCCCGAGATGCGCCACCTGGCCAACTCCGCGGCGGCCGTGCTGCGCCCGAGTGCCCGCTTCGACGCGGTGCGCTGCGGCATCGCGACCTACGGCCTCGACCCCGCCCCCGGCACCGACCACGGCACCGACCTCCGTCCGGCGATGACGGCTCGCGCCGACCTCGCCCTGGTCAAGCACCTCGACGCCGGCGACTCGGTGTCCTACGGCCACCAGTGGACGGCGTCCGCCCCGACGACGATCGGGCTCGTGCCGGTCGGCTACGGGGAGGGCGTGCCGGTGCACCTCAGCAACCGCGGCGAGGTGAGCATCGGCGGCAAGCGTCGTCCCATCCGCGGACGCGTCTGCATGGACCAGATCCTGGTCGACCTCGGCGGTGACGAACCTCCCGTCGGCAGCGACGTCGTGCTCTTCGGTCCGCCCGGCGACTCGCGCCCCACCGCCCAGGACTGGGCCGAGGCGGGGGAGACCATCAACTACGAGATCGTCACGCGGATCGGCGGCCGGATGACGCGGCGGTACGTCCGATGAGCACCTTCGAGCCCTCTTCCTCCTGGCCGCGCCGTCGCCTCGTGGGCGCGATCGGTGGGGTCCTCGGCCTCGCCGCGGCCGGCACCGCCATCGGGCTGCTGCGCCAGCAACGCCAGGTGAGCCGCCGCGCCGGCGAGGACGTGCCGCTCGGGTCGCTGCGCTCGACGCCGCTGACCGTCGTGGCCGATGACGGTGTTCCGCTCCACGTCGAGATCGACGAGGTCGACCCGGCCTACACGACCTCGGCAGGCAAGTCCGGCGACCGTCGACTCTGGTCGCGCGCCGACGAGGCCGGCCCGGTGACGGTGATCTTCGTGCACGGCTACTGCCTCACCCTCGACTGCTGGCACTTCCAGCGCGCGGCCTACCGGGGGCTGGTGCGCACGGTCTTCTACGACCAGCGCTCGCACGGCCGGTCCGGCCGTTCCGCGCGCGAGAACGCGACGGTCGACCAGCTCGGTCGCGACCTCGCGCACGTCATCGAGGTCTGCGCGCCCGACGGTCCGGTGGTGCTGGTCGGGCACTCGATGGGCGGCATGACCATCGTCGCGCTGGCCGAGCAGCACCCCGAGCTGATCGGCGAGAAGGTCATCGGCGTCGGGCTCATCTCGACCACCGCCGGTGGGCTCGACACCAGTCGGATCCTCATCCCGCTGCTGCCGGCCCGGTTGACCGGTCGCGTCACGGGGCAGGCCGTCGCCGCGCTGCAGCGTGGTCACGTGGCAGTCGACACCGCTCGGCGCATCGGACGCGTGATCGCCAACGTCGCCACCAGCCGCCTCGCCTTCGGCGGCGAGGTGCCGTCGTCGTACGTGCGTTTCGTCGACGACATGCTCGGCGCGACGCCGTTCGAGGTGGTCGCCGACTTCTTCCCCAGCCTGAGCTCGCTCGACAAGTTCGACCACGTGGAGGTGCTCTCACGCGTGCCGGTGTCGGTCATCTGCGGGACGTCGGACCGGATCACCTCGGTCGGGCACTCCCGCAAGCTCGCCTCGCGCATCTCCGGCTCCAGCCTGCTCGAGTGCGAGGGTGCCGGACACATGGCGATCATCGAGCGGCACGACCAGGTCAGCGCCGAGCTCGACCAGCTGATCACCGCGGCCACGACGAGAGCAGACACCCGATGAGCCTGACCGTACGACGCGTGGGCGCCGAGTCGGCCGCCACCGTGCTCGCGATCATCCAGGACGCCTTCGGCAAGCGTCCGGCGCTCCACCCGCCGGCCGACGCCCTGAGCGACACCGAGGCCTCGATCGCGACGCGGCTGGCCCTCAACGGTGGCCTGCTCGCCAAGCTCGACGGCGAGCCGGTCGGCACCCTGCTCTTCGACCCCGTCGGCGACACGATGTACCTGCGCCGCGTCGGCATCCTCTCCTCGGCACAGGGCCACGGCATCGCCGGCGCCCTGATCGAGTCGGCCGTCGAGGCCTGGACCGGTCGCGCCACCCGGCTGAGCGTCGTGGCCCGCGAGGAGCTGCCGCGCACGATCGGGTTCTGGGCGCACCGCGGTTTCATCCAGACCGACCGACGCTCGCCGTACGTCGAGCTGGCGATGCGGCTGCCGAAGGTGCACCAGGTCGCGACCCCGGAGGAGATGCGCGCCCTGGGCGCCAAGATCGCCGACGAGCTCGTGCCGGGTGACCTGCTGGTGCTGACGGGCGACCTCGGGGCCGGCAAGACCACGTTCACCCAGGGCCTGGGGGGCCGCCTCGAGGTGGAGGGCTCGGTGACCTCGCCGACGTTCGTGATCGCCCGCGAGCACGCCGCCCGCAGCGCGCACCGGCCCGGACTGGTGCACGTCGACGCCTACCGCCTCGGCAGCATCGAGGAGCTCGACGACCTCGACCTCGACGCCTCCCTCGACGACGTCGTGACGGTCGTCGAGTGGGGGGAGGGGATGGCCGAGGCGCTGTCGCCCTCGCGCTTGGAGGTCCGCATCAAGCACGCCCCGGTCGACGCGAGCGACCCGGCCGACCCGAGGTCCGCGGTCGGCACCGACCCGGCCCGCCCGGATGACCCGGACCGCTCCGAGGGGGAGGTGGGCCCCGACTCCGAGCCCCGGATCGTGGAGGTGCAGGGCATCGGACCCCGCTGGGCGACCCACCCCAACCGTCCCTCGGACGGCCCCGCACGCCGCTGATCGAGATAGTCCCTTACGAAGTGGCCCCCGCAGAGCTCGCAGAGGGGCCACTTCGTAAGGGACTATCTCGGGCGACCGACTAGCCTGGCGCCGTGCTGCTCGCCTTCGACACGTCGTCCCCGTCCGTGAGCGTTGCGTTGCTCGGTGGTGAGGTCGGCGACGAGGTGCTGGTCGAGCTCACCTCGGAGCAGGAGATGCGCCACGGCGAGCAGCTCGCACCCCTGATCGAGCAGGCGCTCGAGCAGGCGGGCGCCTCGCGCCTCGACCTCACCGCCATCGGTGTCGGCGTCGGTCCCGGTCCGTTCACCGGCCTGCGGGTCGGCCTGGTCACCGCCCGCACGCTCGGCGCCGTCCTCGACATCCCCGTGTACGGCGTGTGCTCGCTCGACGCGCTCGCCGTCCAGGCCGTCGCGGGCGGCCACCTCCAGGAGCCGTTCGTCGTGGCGACCGACGCGCGCCGCAAGGAGGTCTACCTCGCCTCCTACGACGCGACCGCGACCCGCTTGTCCGGCCCCGCCGTCGACAAGCCGGAGACGGTGGCGACCGACCTGCCGGTGGTGGGGGAGGGGGCCCTGCTCTACCCCGACCACTTCAGTCGCCCGGTCGGACCGCTCCGCGCGTCCGCAGGTTGGCTGGGCCGGGCCATCGCTCACGAGGCCGCCGAGCTGCTCGACCCCGAGCCGCTCTACCTGCGCCGGCCCGACGCCGAGATCCCGGGCGCGCCCAAGAAGGTCTCGTGACCCGGGCGGTCGTCCGCGCAGCCGCGCCCGCTGACGCCGCCGCGATCGCAGACCTCGAGGTCGAGAACCTCGGCCGCGACGCCTGGTCGGCCGGGCTGGTCGAGCAAGGGGTCTCGGGCGAGCTGCCCACCGTGCAGTACGTCGTCGCCGAGGTCGACGGCTCCGTCGTGGGGTACGCCGCCGCGAGCATCGTGGCCGACATCGCCGAGCTGCAGCGGATCGCCGTCACGCCCGCCCACCGCCGTACGGGTCTGGCGGCCGCGCTGCTCGCCGCCGTCGTCGCCGCGGCGAAGCAGCAGGGTGCCGACCGGATGCTGCTCGAGGTCCGCGAGGACAACGCCGGCGCGCTGGCCTTCTACGCCGAGCAGAGTTTCGTGGAGATCGATCGGCGCCGCCGCTACTACCGCGACGGCGCCACCGCGATCGTGCTGCGGCTGCCACTGCTCACGGGCTGCGGCGGCGCTCAGCCGGTGTAGCCGCCGGTCACCTGGAACGGGTTGAGCATCTCGGTTCCGTCGACCGGGCCGAGGACCACCTCGCTCGCGCCGTCCACCCCGAGCGAGACGACCCGCCACTGGGCGTCCTGGTAGACCGACGCCACGACGTGGGTGTCGTCGCTCCACGCGAGGTCGACGTAGACGAAGCCACGCTCCACCTCGTAGCGGGCGACCTCGTCGCCGGTGCGGTCCAGGATGCTGAAGTAGGTGGGCCCGAGACCGTCGCCGTAGGGATCGGTGCCGGCCACGAAGTCGCCGGTGGGCGAGATGTCGAGCACCTGGCTGTCGCAGGTCTCGAACACGACGGCACCACCGCCCTCACGGTCGTAGAGCCCGCCACAGGATCCGATGTCGGAGGAGGAGACCTGGGCGGTGACCAAGAAGCCGTCCGCGGCGTCGTTGAGGCGCAGCGCGCCCGGCACCGGGCGGGTGTCGGGGCCCTCGTAGTTGACCTCGAAGGGCTCGCGCTCGAGGTCGCCGTACTCCAGGAAGGGGTGGCAGCCGGTCTCCAGGGAGCAGTCACCGTTGCCGATGAAGGCCGCGAGCACGGCGTCGGGGTCGACGGCGCCGAACGACTGCTCGCCCGCCTCGCCGTTGAGCACGAGCAGCTCGTCGTCGTCGGTGATCAGGGCGATGGTCCTGCCGTCAGGGGCGATGGCGACCGGAGGGCGCACCTCGTAGGTCGTGGTCACGGCTTGGTCCTCGACCAGGTCGACCGCCCCCTGGCCGTCCTCGGTCGAGCGGAAGGCGGCGACCTGGTCCCCCAGGACGGCGGCACCGGTGTAGTCGGGCCCGGGCAGCTCGATCCGGGACCCGTCGTCGAGGTGCAGGACCGCGTTGCCCGAGCCCATCTCGATGTAGGTGAAGCCGAGGGCGGGGCCGGCTGCGGGCGGATCCTCGGGATCCACGGGGTCCACCACCGGGTCGGTGGCGGTCTGCGACGGCGTCTGGGCCGGGTCGATGACGGCGATCGGGACGACGACGGCGGCGGCAGCGAGGAGGCCACCGGCCACGGCTGCGCGACGCTTGGTGCGGATCTTCATGGCGGTTCCCTTCACGGAGTCGAGGTCGAACGGTGCCTCGTGGAGGTTGCGGACTCGGCGCTCGAGCTCGTCGCCCATCTCGCTCTCCCAGCTGGGGTGGTCAGGGTGCTCAGGGTGCTCAGGGTGCTCATCAGGAGTCCTGTCCTCGTCCGGGGTGGAGGTCTGCCGGCACTCGTTGGCGCAGCGTGCCGATCGCACGGCTGCACTGCGACTTCACGGTGCCGAGGGAGATGCCGAGAGTGTCGGCCGTCTCCGCCTCGCTGAGCTCTTCGTAGTAGCGCAGGACGACCACGGCCCGGGCCTTGGGAGGCAGGCTGCGGACGACGTCCCAGAGGGCGTCGTTGCGGCCCTCGTCGTACTCGTCGTGGTGGGGCGTCCACTCCGGGACCACCTCGGTGGCGTGCTCGCGCCGCTTCCAGGCTCGGCGCCACAGGGAGTTGTTCTCGTTGACCATGATCCGGCGCAGGTAGGCGTCGACCGAGTCACGGTCGCGCACCTTGTCCCACGCCAGGTAGAGCTTGGCCAACGAGGTCTGCAGCACGCCCTCCGCGGTGTGTCGGTCGCCGGTGAGCAGGTAGGCGGTGCGCATCAGGCTCGGCTGGCGCGCGTGCAGGTAGGCCGTGAATTCCTCGTCGCGCCGCTCGGTCTCCGACGACGGTCGGTGCAGCGGCATCGTGGCACTTCCTCGTCTCATACCTCCAAGACGCACGCACCCCACCAAAGGTTGCAGTGGCCGTCCAGGGGCAACCGCCTACGGTTGCACCAGATCACGTTCACGGACCACTGGAGGAGTGCAGCATGCAGCAGGTGAAGGCCGTCGTGGCCATGGCCAAGGGCGAGCCCGTCGAGCTCGTCACGATCAACGTCCCCGATCCCGGGCCGGGCGAGGCCGTGGTGAAGATCCAGGCGTGCGGGGTGTGCCACACCGACCTGCACTACCGCGAGGGCGGCATCAACGACGAGTTCCCCTTCCTGCTCGGCCACGAGGCCGCGGGCATCGTCGAGGCCGTCGGCGACGACGTCACGAGCGTGACGCCGGGCGACTTCGTGATCCTCAACTGGCGCGCGGTCTGCGGGGAGTGCCGGGCGTGCAACCGCGGCGAGCCGCAGTACTGCTTCAGCACGCACAACGCGACCCAGAAGATGACCCTCGAAGACGGCACCGAGCTCAGCCCGGCGCTCGGGATCGGCGCGTTCGCCGAGAAGACCCTCGTCGCCGCCGGTCAGTGCACCAAGGTCGACGCCGAGGCCCGTCCGGCCGCGGTCGGCCTGCTCGGCTGCGGCGTGATGGCCGGGATCGGCGCCGCCATCAACACCGGGGGAGCCACCCGCGGGAAGTCCGTGGCCGTCATCGGGTGCGGTGGCGTCGGCGTCGCTGCCGTCGCCGGTGCGGCGCTGTCGGGCGCGAGCCCGGTGATCGCGGTCGACATCGACCCCAAGAAGCTCGAGGCCGCCACCGCGCTGGGCGCCACGCACACGATCGACAGCACGACGACCGACCCGGTCGAGGAGATCAAGCGGATCTGCGCCGAGACCTACGAGGGTGCCGAGGGCGCCGACGTCGTGGTGGAGGCCGTGGGTCGTCCCGAGACGTGGAAGCAGGCCTTCTACGCCCGCGACCTCGCCGGCACCGTCGTCCTGGTGGGCGTGCCGACCCCGGACATGAAGGTCCCCGAGATCCCGCTGATCGACGTCTTCGGACGCGGCGGCTCGCTCAAGTCGAGCTGGTACGGCGACTGCTTGCCCAGCCGCGACTTCCCCATGCTGGTCGACCTCTACCGGCAGGGACGGCTCGACCTGGACGCCTTCGTCACCGAGGAGATCGGCATCGACGACGTCGAGGCCGCCTTCGCCAAGATGCATGACGGCAACGTCCTGCGCTCGGTGGTGATCCTCTGATGGCCGAGTCGCTGCGCATCGACCATGCGGTCGTGTCGGGCACCTTCAGCCTCGACGGGGAGACCCACGAGGTCGACAACAACATCTGGGTGATCGGCAACGACGAGGAGTGCCTCGTCATCGACGCCCCGCACGACGTCGAGGCCATCATGGACGTCGTCGCCGGACGCCAGGTGAAGGCGATCGTCCTCACCCACGCCCACGACGACCACAGCCGGATGGCGCCTGCCCTGCGCGAGCGGGTCACGGCACCGATCCTGCTGCACCCCGACGACAAGCCCGTCTGGGAGCTCACTCACCCCGACCACCTGTGGGACGTCGACCTCACCGACGACCAGAGCCTCAAGATCGCCGGCGCCTCGGTGAAGGTGCTCCACACCCCGGGCCACGCCCCGGGTGCGGTCTGCCTCTACGTCCACGACCTCGGCGTCGTCTTCACCGGCGACACCCTGTTCCAGGGTGGACCGGGCGCCACCGGACGCAGCTTCTCCGACGCCGACGTGATCGTCGAGTCCATCAGGGCCAAGCTGTTCCGGCTGCCGCCCGAGACCGTCGTCCACACCGGGCACGGCGACTCCACGACGATCGCCAAGGAGCAGGAGGCACTGGGCTGAGGCCGTGTGCGGCCCTGTCGCCTTCGCCGCGGACGGATTAGTTTGACGGGGTGCAGGTGTACGCGGCCTACTGGGCAGCACTCGAGGTCCGCGACCTCGGGCGGGTACTGGGGGTCGTGGGTGACCTGCGCGCCCACGGCTGGTCGAGCACCGAGGTCATCGAGGGTCTGGTGGTGCCCGCCCAGACCCGGGTGGGTGAGCTGTGGTTGTCAGGGATCCTGCCGATCAGCGGTGAGCACGCGATGACCTCGATCAACGAGGCGGTCGTGGCATCGCTCTCCGGCGACGACCCCGACGGCGGCACCGGACCGCCGGTGGTCGTGGCGTGCCTCGACCCGGAGGAGCACGTGCTCGCGGCTGCCGTGGTCGCGATCGAGCTGCGCGCCCTGGGCGCTCCTGTGCACCTCGTTCCCGACACGGTCACCGCCGGCGAGCTGGTGCGAACCGTCGAGAGGCTTGCGGGGCGTGCAGTCCTGCTGAGTGTCACGATGGCCTCCTCGTTGGTCTCGTGCCGCGCGGTGCTGCGCGATCTCCACGAGGCGTCGATCCCCGTCGTCGTCGGGGGCCGGGCCTGGGGCGCCGAGTCGGGACGGGCACTGACGTGGGGAGCCAGCCACGCCCCGACGGTCCCTGCCGCCTGGCGCCTCCTGGCGGGCCCTCCGAAGCTCCTCACCACTGGGTCTGCGTCGGAC
>NZ_JAXMNS010000113.1:0-9486 GCF_034670285.1 Nocardioides sp.
CAGCGACGGCGCAGGTCCTCATAGCTCGCGACGTGGCCGGCGACGGCGTCGCTGCGCGCCTGGAGCACCGGCGCGAGGTCGACGATGCGGTCGGGCGTCGCGGCTGCGACGTCGCGCCGCAACCCCGCGATGCCCTCGACCAGCACGCCGCTGCGGCGCACCAGATCGTCGTGCTGCTGGGCGAGTGCGGTCAGGGTCGCTGCGTGCTCGAGGACCCGGGCCGCGACTCGCCTCAGGGCCAACGACATCGCGTCGGCGCCGCGCCCCATCGCGGTCGAGGCGCGCCGGTAGGCCCCGGCCGAGGCACCGGTCCACCCGGTGAGGCGCGCCGGGCCTGCCACGAAGGTGCCGAGGTCGTCGAGACGCGCGCAGGCCGCACGCAGCCGCAGTCCACAGTCCTCGACCGCTCCAGGCGCGACGTTCAGCGACGGCATCACGCTCGGCGCCGCCGGCAGTCGCACCGCGATCATCGGAGCTGCTCCAGATAGGGCAGGAGCAGGAGGAAGTCGGCGCCGATCACCTCGTCGGTGTGCACCCAGGCCGCCATGACCGACCGCAGGGCGTCGGCCTGCTCGGCCGACAGGTCGGCGGCGCGACCGACGTGGTCGCCCCAGGCGCGCACGAAGTCGGCGGCGGCGCGCTCGACCCGCGGCGGGAAGCCCGTGACGGGAGCCTGGTCGACCTGGGCAGCGGCAGCCCGGAGGTCGTGGTGCTGCTCGTCCCAGCCGCGGGAGGCCCGACCCACGTCGGTCGGGACCATCCGCATCTCGACCGGGTCGTCCCCGGTGGCGGAGCCTCCCGAGCCAGGTGTGTGCATGCCTGCACGCTCGCTGCTCGCGCGGGATCGCGAAGCGCACGGCGTTCAGGCTGTGGAGAGCCCTCGAGGTCAGCGAGGGTGTGCAGGGATCCCGGTCAGGTCAGAGGTTCGGGAACCACAGCGCGATCTCGCGCGCGGCCGACTCCTCGGAGTCGGAGGCGTGGACGAGGTTCTCGCGGTTCGACAGCGACAGGTCGCCGCGGATCGTGCCCGGGGCGGCCTTGCGGCCGTCGGTGGCGCCGTTCAGCGAGCGGACGACGTCGATCGCCTCGTCGCCCTCGAGCACCAGGGAGACCATCGGACCGCTGGTCGCGAACGTGCGCAGCGGCGGGTAGAAGTCGCGCTCCACGTGCTCGGCGTAGTGCTGGTCGGCGAGCTCGCCGTCGACCTCACGGTGCTCCATGGCGACGATCGTGAGGCCCTTGGCCTCGAAGCGACCGAGCACCTCCCCCACGAGTCCCCGGCGGACGGTGTCGGGCTTGAGCAGGACGAGAGTGCGCTGGGTCATGGCGCTCAGCCTAGTGCGGCGGCCCGGGCGGTCACGTCCGTGGGGACGTCTGCGTGCGAGTCCGCCGCGCTGATCGCGTCGCCGGCGACCCGTCGTACGGGGATCACACCGGCCCACACACCGGCCTCGACGTCGCCGGGCTCGTCGACCGGGTCACCCGAGCGCTGCTTCAGCGACGCCTCGGCCAGGGGGACTGCGAGCACGGACGTCGCCGCCAGCTCCTTGCGGGTGGGCTCCCGCAGGGTGGCGGATCGCCCGGGCACCATGTGGTCGACGGTCAGCGCGAGGGCGTGCGCCTTCTCGTCCGGGTCGGTGACGACCCGGGCCCGGCCGATCACCACCGCCGAGCGGTAGTTCATGGAGTGGTGGAACCCCGAGCGTGCGGCGACGAGGCCGTCCAGCTCGGTGATGGTGACGCACACGGTCGTCGCCTCCGAGGCGTTCAGCCACCGGGCCGCGACGGAGCCGTGGATGTAGAGGGTGCCCTCGTCGTCCGGTCCGTCGAGATCGGCGGCGAAGGCGACCGGCAGCACGACCGGGTGCTCGCCGGTGTCGACGCCGACGTGAGCCACCAGAGCGTCGGCGAGCAGGGCATGGAGAGCGGCTCGGTCGGTGACGGCGCGCTTGCTCCCGCGCCGGACGGTGGTGCGATCGGTGGGCGAGAGCGGCGTGCTCATGGGTTCTGGGCGTCGAACGCGCGGAACGCCGCGGCACGCTCGCGCTCGATCTTGCGACCGAGCAGGTCGGCCGAGGCCCAGAGCAGCGCGAAGATGCCGCCCAGGAAGAACATCGTGGTCACCAGGAAGCCCAGCGCGATCGCCGCACCCTGGATGCTCCAACCGACGTTGTAGGCCCACTCCTTGCGCAGCAGCCCCGACGTCAGCAGGCAGAGCAGCGCGAGACCGAGCCCGACGGGCAGCGCGGTGCCGGGCGGGACGTCGGCGACGGCGATCATCACCGGCGTGCTGAGCCCGAGGGTGATGGCCTCGAGGAACAGCACCGCCGAGCACATGCCACGGCGCGGCGACTTGTCCCGCTCACTCATGCCTGGCTCCCCCGGCTCCCCCGGCGGGCCAGCAGCGCGCGCGCCTCACCGACGGTGACGACCGAGCCGGTGACGAGCACGGCCCCCGAGCCGAGCGGGCTGCCGAAGGCCTCGCCGGCCTCGGCCAGGGTGGCCGCGGCCTCCAGGGCGGAGGCGAGGTCGGGCACGACGCTGACGCGGTCCTCGTCGAAGACCTCGAGCGCGGCCTCGCCGAGTCGGTCGGCCGGCATCGCGCGGTCGGTGGAGTTCTGGGTGCAGACGACGTGAGCGAAGTGCGGCTCGAAGGCGGCGAGCAGCCCCTCGTGGTCCTTGTCGCCCATCACGCCGACGACGCCGATGAGCGGGTTGAACTGGAAGGAGTCCTCCAGCGCGGCCGCCGTGGCCTGGGCGCCGTGCGGGTTGTGGGCGGCGTCGAGGACGATCGTGGGGCTGCGTCGGATGACCTCGAGGCGACCCGGCGAGGTCACCTCGGCGAACGCGGCTCGCACCAGCTCGTCGTCGAGGACGGCCTCGCCGGCGAAGGCCTCCACCGCGGCGAGCGCCACGGCGGCGTTCTGGGCCTGGTGCGCGCCGAACACGGGCAGGAAGATGTCGTCGTAGCGACCGCGCAGCCCCTGGAGGGAGATCACCTGGCCGCCGACGGCGGCGACGCGGGAGATCACGCCGAAGTCGTGGCCCTCACGCACCACGGTGGCCCCGACCTCCTGGGCGTGCTCGAGGAGCGGCGTCGCGGCATCCACGGACTGCTCGGCCAGGACCGCGATCGAGCCCGGCTTGATGATCCCGGCCTTCTCACGGGCGATGGCGCCCGGCGTGTCGCCGAGGAAGGCGGCGTGGTCGACGGCGACCGGGAGGACGACGGCCACGTCGGCGTCGATGACGTTGGTGGCGTCCCACGTGCCGCCCATGCCGACCTCGACGATCGCCACGTCGACCGGGGCGTCGGCGAACGCGGCGTACGCCATCCCGACCACGGTCTCGAAGAACGACAGCGGGAAGGGCTGGTCGGTGTCGACGAGGTGCGTGTAGGGCGCGACGTCGTTGAAGGCGCGCACGAACTCCTCATCGTCGAGGGGCTCGCCGTCGACGCTGATCCGCTCGCTCATCCGCTCCACGTGCGGGGAGGTGAACCGACCCGTGCGCAGCTCGAGGGCGCGCAGCAGGGTGTCGATCATCCGCGAGGTGGAGGTCTTGCCGTTGGTGCCGGTCAGGTGGATCGAGCGGAACGAGGCCTGCGGGTCACCGAGCAGCTCGCAGAACGCACGGATCCGGTCGAGCGAGGGCTCGAGCTTGGTCTCGGGCCAGCGCGACAGCAGGGCGTCCTCGACCTCGCGACAGGTCTCGGCGAGCCTGGGGGCGTCAGGCTGCTCAGCGGGCTCAGGGGCGTCTGGGGTCTCAGTGGTGTCCGACATCTCGACCCGAGTCTAGGGACTCCTCCGCGACCCTTTGCGCCGAGTCGGCGCGACAACGCGCCGACTCGGCGAGAAACGGTGGCGGCGGATCAGGAATTGACGCGTGACAGTTACTAGAACACGTTCTAGGTTGGGGTCACCTGATCGTCGTGACATCGACGTCGCGCCGTCACATCGTCGAAAGGCACCGCCCGCATGAAGACCACCGTCGCCATCGTGAACGAGCCCGGCCAGCCCTTCCTGCTCGAGGAGGTCGAGATCGACGAGCCGCGCGCCGACGAGGTGCTGGTGCGGATCGTGGCGACCGGGCTGTGCCACACCGACCTCTCCCTGCGCGACACGCTCCCGGCCGAGATGTTCCCCCGGGTCTTCGGCCACGAGGGCGCCGGCGTCGTGGAGCAGGTGGGCGCCGACGTCACCGGCATCACGGTGGGCGACCACGTGCTCATGAGCTTCCGCTCGTGCCGCGAGTGCGCGAAGTGTGCCGAGGGCCTGGTGGGCTACTGCGACCAGTCGATGATGTTCAACTACATGGGCTTCCGCATGGACGGCTCGACCACCCACCACCGCGACGGCAACCCCGTCTACGCCTCCTTCTTCGGCCAGTCGAGCATGGCGCAGCACGCCATCGCCTACGCCGACAACTGCGTGGTCGTCGACAAGTCCCTCGACCTCGCGACCCTCGCGCCGTACGGCTGCGGCTTCCAGACCGGCGCGGGCACCGTGCTCAACATCTTCGAGCCCGGCCCGGACGACAGCCTGGTCGTCTTCGGCTGCGGGGCCGTCGGACTCGCAGCCATCGTGGCCGCCAAGGCCTCGGGCTGCGGCACGATCGTCGCGGTCGACCTGATGGCCAGTCGGCTCGAGGTCGCGGAGAAGTACGGCGCCGTGGCCGTCGACCCGGGTGCGCTCGGTGAGCAGTCGGTCGTCGACAAGGTCAAGGAGCTCACCGGCGGCGGAGCGTCGTACGCCATCGACACGACCGCGATCTCCGCGGTCGTCAAGCAGGCCCAGCAGTCGCTGGCCATGCGCGGCACCCTGGTCGCTCTCGGCCTGGGCGCCGAGGAGTACGCCATCGACGCCATCGACCTGCTCCAGAGCGGCAAGGTCATCCGCTCCTCGGTCGAGGGCGAGTCGGACCCGCAGGAGATGATCCCCCGCTTGATCGCCATGCGTGCGGCCGGCGACTTCGACGTTGACGACCTGGTCACGACGTACTCCTTCGACCAGATCCAGCAGGCCATCGACGACGTGACCTCGGGTGCGGTGGTCAAGCCCGTCCTGGTGTGGTGACGACGGCAACCACGGCCGGTAGGACGGCGACACATCGTCGCAACTAGGATTTCACCTATGACTGAGACTCCCGCAGCACAGGCCCCGGACCCGACGAGCGACGCGGGCACCCCCGCTGCCGCCGTCGTCGTACCGGACAGGCCCGCGCTCGAGGGTCTCGAGGCCAAGTGGTCGGAGCAGTGGAAGTCCGACGACACCTACGCCTTCGACCGCACCGCCGAGCGCGAGGACGTCTACTCGATCGACACCCCGCCGCCCACGGTGAGCGGGAGCCTGCACGTCGGACACGTCTTCTCCTACACCCACACCGACCTGATCGCCCGCTACCAGCGCATGCAGGGCAAGGCCGTCTTCTACCCGATGGGCTGGGACGACAACGGCCTGCCGACCGAGCGCCGCGTGCAGAACCACTACGGCGTGCGCTGCGACCCCTCGCTGCCCTACGACGAGGACTTCGCTCCCCCGGAGAAGCCCGACGCCAAGCGCCAGGTCTCGATCAGCCGCCGCAACTTCGTCGAGCTCTGCGAGCTGCTCGTGCCCGAGGACGAGAAGAAGTTCGAGGAGCTGTGGCGCACCCTCGGCCTCTCGGTCGACTGGGACCAGCACTACACGACCATCGGCCCGAAGGCCCAGAAGATCAGCCAGACCGCGTTCCTGCGCAACTTCGCCCGCGGCGAGGCCTACCTCCAGGAGGCGCCGACCCTCTGGGACGTCACCTTCCAGACCGCCGTCGCCCAGGCCGAGCTCGAGGCCCGCGAGTACGCCGGTGCCTACCATCGAGTCTCCTTCCACAAGCCCGACGGCGAGCCCGTCTACATCGAGACGACGCGTCCTGAGCTGATCCCCAGCGTCGTGGCCCTGATCGCGCACCCCGACGACGAGCGCTACCAGGCGTTGTTCGGCACCACCGTCACCTCGCCGGTGTTCGGCGTCGAGGTGCCCGTCGTGGCGCACCCCCTGGCCGAGATCGACAAGGGCTCCGGCATCTTGATGTGCTGCACGTTCGGCGACCTCACCGACGTCACCTGGTGGCGCGAGCTCAACCTGCCGGTGCGCACGGTCGTGGGCCGCGACGGCCGCTTCACCCGCGAGACCCCGCCGTGGCTCGCCAGCGAGCAGGCCGCCACCGCCTACGCCGAGCTGGCCGGCAAGACGACGTTCTCGGCTCGCGAGGCGATGGTCGCGGCGCTGCGTGAGAGCGGCGACCTCGACGGCGAGCCCAAGCCCACCCAGCGGATGGCGAACTTCTACGAGAAGGGCGACAAGCCGCTCGAGATCGTCGCCACCCGCCAGTGGTACCTCCGCAACGGCGGGCGCGACGCCGCCCTGCGCACCGAGATGCTCGACCGTGGCCGCGAGCTCGACTGGGTGCCGGCGCACATGAAGCACCGTTACGACAACTGGGTCGGTGGCCTCAACGGCGACTGGCTCATCTCGCGCCAGCGCTTCTTCGGCATCCCCTTCCCGGTCTGGTACCCGCTCGACGCCGAGGGCGAGCCCGACTACGAGCACCCGCTGCTGCCCACCGAGGCCGAGCCGCCGGTCGACCCGTCCACCGACGCCCCGCGCGGGTACGACGAGTCGCAGCGCAACCAGCCCGGCGGCTTCCTCGGCGACCCCGACGTGATGGACACGTGGGCGACGTCGTCGCTCACGCCCCTGATCGCCGGCGGCTGGGAGAGCGACCCCGACCTGTTCGGTCGCGTCTTCCCGATGGACCTCTGCACCCACGCCCACGACATCATCCGCACCTGGCTGTTCTCGCGCATCGTCCGCTCGGACCTCGAGTTCGGCACGCTGCCGTGGAAGCACGCGCTGATCTCGGGCTTCGTGCTGGCCGGCACCGGCAAGGGCAAGATGTCGAAGTCCAAGGGCAACAACAAGATCGACCCCGAGTACCTCCTCGAGACCTACGGCGCGGACGCCGTCCGCTGGCGCGCCGCGATCGGTCGCCCCGGCCTCGACTCCCCCTTCGACGAGCAGCAGATGAAGGTCGGACGTCGCCTCGCGATGAAGGTGCTCAACGCCTCCAAGTTCGTGCTCGGCAACGTCGGCGGCACCTCGCTCGACCCCGTGCGGGTCAGCGCGCCGGTCGACTGCGCCCTGCTCGCCCGCCTCGCGGGCGTCGTCAACAAGGCCACCGACGCGTTCGAGGCCTACGACTACTCCACCGCCCTCGAGGTCACCGAGAAGTTCTTCTGGGAGTTCTGCGACGACTACCTCGAGCTGGTCAAGGAGCGCGCCTACGCGGAGGACGGCGGCGCCGCGACGGAGTCGGCCAAGGCGACGCTGACCATCGCCCTGGAGATGCAGCTGCGCCTGCTCGCGCCCTTCCTGCCCTACGTGACCGAAGAGGTCTGGTCGTGGTGGCAGTCCGGCTCGATCCACCAGAAGTCCTGGCCCGTCGCCACCGAGCTGGGCTCGGCCGCAGCGGCCAACCCGGCCACGGTCGACGCCGTCGCGGCGGTGCTGCGCGGCGTGCGTGGCGCGAAGTCGCAGGCCAAGGTCTCGATGCGAGCCCGCCTCTCCCAGGTGACCGTCAGCGGCCCGCAGGAGATGCTCGACCGAGTCGCGCTCGCGCAGGACGACCTGGTCGCCGTCGGCAAGATCGACGACCTGGTGCTCGTCGCCAACGACGCGACCGAGCTCAGCATCGACGCGACCCTGGCGCCCGTCGAGGAGTGAGGCACGAGCTCGTCGACAGGAGCCAGGGCCGAGGAACGAGGTCCTGGCTACCGGTCATCGAGTAGCCGGCCGAGCCTGCGAGGGCCGGCGTACCGAGATGGCCGCGACGGGCACACCAACAGTGCGCACCTCACCGCGTCTCGATACGCCCGGCCCGCGACTTCGTCGCTCGGCCGGGCTACTCGACGACCAAGGGGTGCCCGCGACTTCGTCGCTCGGCCGGGCTACTCGACGACCAGGGTCACGCGGACTTCTTCTTGGGCTTCTCGCGCAGGATCAGCTCGGGCTCGGCGCCACCGAGGACCACCTCGGCGTTGATGATCACCTTGGCGACGTCGCCGCGCGAGGGGACGTCGTACATCACGTAGAGGAGGACCTCTTCGATGATGGCGCGCAGGCCACGGGCGCCGGTGCCGCGCTCGAGGGCCTTGTCGGCGATCGCGAGGATCGCGTCGTCGGCGAACTCGAGCTCGACTCCGTCGATGTCGAAGAGCTTGCGGTACTGCTTGACCAGCGCGTTGCGCGGCTCGGTGAGGATCTGCACGAGCGCGGCCTGGTCGAGCTTGGTGACGCTCGCGATGAGCGGCAGCCGGCCGATGAACTCGGGGATCAGACCGAACTTGGTGAGGTCCTCGGGGCGGACCAGCGCGAGCAGGTCGTCGGCCGCGCGCTGCTCGGCGCCACGCACCTCGGCGGTGAAGCCGAGGGTCTTCTTCCCGACGCGCTGCTCGATGATGTGCTCGAGACCGGCGAAGGCACCGCCCACGACGAACAGGATGTTCGTGGTGTCGATCTGGATGAACTCCTGGTGCGGGTGCTTGCGGCCGCCCTGCGGCGGCACCGAGGCGGTCGTGCCCTCGATGATCTTCAGCAGCGCCTGCTGCACGCCCTCGCCGGAGACGTCGCGCGTGATCGAGGGGTTCTCGGCCTTGCGGGCCACCTTGTCGATCTCGTCGATGTAGATGATGCCGGTCTCGGCCTTCTTGACGTCGTAGTCAGCGGCCTGGATCAGCTTGAGGAGAATGTTCTCGACGTCCTCGCCGACGTAGCCGGCCTCGGTGAGCGCGGTGGCGTCAGCGATGGCGAAGGGCACGTTGAGCATGCGGGCGAGGGTCTGGGCGAGATAGGTCTTGCCGCAGCCGGTCGGGCCGATCACCAGGATGTTGGACTTGGCGACCTCGACGACCTCGTCCTTCGAGTGCTTGCCCGAGGTCGGCGCCAGGCCGGCCTGCACGCGCTTGTAGTGGTTGTAGACCGCCACGGCGAGCGACTTCTTGGCCTGCTCCTGCCCGATGACGTAGGAGTTGAGGAACTCGAAGATCTCCTTGGGCTTGGGCAGCTCGGCGAGCTCGACGTCCGAGCCCTCGCTGAGCTCTTCCTCGATGATCTCGTTGCAGAGATCGATGCACTCGTCACAGATGTAGACGCCGGGGCCGGCGATGAGCTTCTTGACCTGCTTCTGGCTCTTGCCGCAGAAGGAGCACTTGAGCAGGTCGCCTCCGTCACCGATACGTGCCACGGGGGTCCTCCAGATGGTCGAGCGTGATGAAGCGGGATTGCAACATGGTGCGGGATCCGACGGTACCCCGTGCCGTCCCCACCACGGGGGACGAACACGGGAAACCTTCGGGGTGGATCAGGCCAGTGCCGGGGTCTTGAGCGACTCCAGGACCGAGTCGATCAGGCCGTACTCGACGGCCTGCGCGGCCGTGAGGATCTTGTCGCG
>NZ_JAXMNS010000114.1:0-9468 GCF_034670285.1 Nocardioides sp.
GTCATCGACCTCAACGAAGACCTCTCCACGAAGGCCTACGTGCCCACCGCGAAGCTGGTGGAGCAAGTCCGCCTGCGCGACCAGAACTGCGTCTTCCCCAACTGCACCCGCCGAGCCGAGCACTGCGACCTCGACCACCGGGTCCCCTTCAACAAGAAGGACCCCTCCGCCGGTGGCCGAACGACGACTTCAAATCTTTCCCTGCTCTGCAGGAAGCACCACCGCGCCAAGACCTTCTCCGCCTGGCAATACGACTCACCCCAACCCGGGGTCTACGACTGGACCAGCCCCTCAGGCCACCGGTTCCGAGTCACCCGCGGAAGACGCCACGGCCGGATGCCCATCACCACCCCGCTCGACGACCCACCCGAGCCCTGAACACCCCGCCCCGACACCCCGCCGGTCCCGGCGGGGTCACAGGCACGTCACCGGGTTTCGAGGCTCGTCGCTAGCGCTCCTCACACCTCAACCAGCGTGGTGGGCGATGCGGGGGAAGGGGCGGGCTTCCTCGAGCTCGTAGGCCAGCTCGAGCAGGACCGACTCGTGGCCGGCGCCGGCACCGAACATCATCCCCTGCGGCAGGCCCGCCGCCGTCTGCGTGAGCGGGAGGGAGATGGCGGGCGTGCCCGCGATGTTCTGCACGGGGGTGAAGGCCACCCAGTCCATCAGCCGCTCGATGATCGTGTCGTAGTCCTGGGTCGGGTCGAGGTGACCGATCCGCGGGGTCTCGGCGGCGAGCACGGGACTCAGCGTCACGTCGAAGGTGTCGTAGAACTGCTCGGACTCACGAGCCGCCCGACGCAGCCGGCGGATCGCTCCGGGCACGCGGTGGAGGTTGCGGGTGGCGTGCCGCGACAGACCCAGGGTGAGGTTGTCGAGACGGTCGCGGTCCCACGACCGGCCGTGCAGCCGGCGACCGGTGCGCACCATCGCCATCGCGAGCAGCGCCCAGTAGAGCAGGAAGTCCTCCCGGAAGCCGTCGGGCACCGGCGCCGCGACCTCCTCCACGTGGTGGCCCATCTGCTCCAGCAGCGTCACGACGTCGAGCGTCAGGCCGGCGACCTCGGGCGCCGCGCTCACCCCGACCCCACTGGTGTTGAAGCCGATCCGCAGTCGCTTGCGGCCCGGCCGGGTGATGTCGCCGATCGGCGGGAGCGCGAGGTTGCGGAAGACGTGCTCGGACTCGCGGAACACCGCCGCGGTGTCGCGCACCGACCGGGTGACGACCCCGTCGGAGACGATCCGGATCGGCATGTCACGCATCAGCTTGTCCTGGGCGAGCCGGTCCCGGGTGGGCTTCAGCCCGACCAGTCCGTTGACCGACGCCGGGATGCGGATCGAGCCGCCCCCGTCGTTGGCGTGCGCCAGGGGCAGGGCCCCGGAGGCCACCAACGCAGCGCTGCCGGCCGACGAGGCACCGGCGACGTGCTCGGTCGACCACGGTGACCGCACGGCCCCCAGGCGCGGGTGCTCGGCAGCAGCCGAGAAGCCGTACTCCGAGAGCCGGCTCTTGCCGAGCGGGATCAGTCCGGTGGCGAGGAACATCCGCGCGAAGTCGCCATCGGCCTTCTCGGGACGGGGCTCCCAGGCGTCGGCGCCGTCCTGGGTCGGCATGCCCGCGACGTCGACGTTGTCCTTGATCACCGTCGGGATGCCCGAGAAGAACCCGTCGCGAGGCGTGGCCGCCTCGACGCGCGCCCGGTCGTAGGCCCGGTAGGCCATCGCGTTCAGCGAAGGGTTGACCGACTCGACCCGCGCGATGGCCGCCTCGACGACCTCGGGCACCGAGACGGCACCGGCGTGCAGCGCCTCCACCAGTCCGACGGCGTCGAGGTCGCCCAGGGCGTCATCGGTCACGGCACTCACCTGGAGGGGTCGCGTCATGGCAGCGAACCTACTGGAAGAGCACGAGGGCGAGCAGCGGCATCAGGGCACTCGTCGCCAGGGCGGTGAGCCCCATCCCCAGCCCCGAGAAGGCTCCCTGCGTCTCGTCGTCGTGCAGGAGCCGACCGGTGCCGATGCCGTGCGACACCGAGCCGAGCGCCAGGCCCCGCACCCGGGGGTCGCGGATCCGCAGCAGCGTCAGGACGGCCGGTCCGGCCACCGCGCCGAGCACACCCGCCAGGATGGCGAGCACCGCTGCGAGGGGCGCGATCGCCTCGAGACTCTCGGCCAGACCGATTGCGACGGGCGTCGTCGTCGCCTTGGGAGCGACCGTGCGAGCGAGCAGGTCGTCGCCGCCGGCGAGCCGCACGACCAGCGCCGCCGTCGTCACCGACACCACCGCTCCGACGGTCACGCCCACCAGCATCGGCACGACCAGCCCCCGCAGACGCGCCGCCTGACGGTGCAGCGGGATCGCCAGGGCCACCGTCGCAGGACCCAGCCAGAAGGCGATCAGCTCGGTGTCGGCGCGGTAGTCGGCGTAGTCGATGTCGAGTACCACCACGACCGCGCTCATGCACACGATCGCGACAAGCACCGGCTGCGCGAGGGGGTGGCCGCCGGTGCGGTCACGCAGCACGCACCCGAGCTGGTAGGCGCCGATCGTCAGCACCAGCATCAGCAACGGCGACTCCCGCAACCAGGTGAACGCGTCGGTCATCGCGCCTCGTCCGTTCGCCCACCGCGGACCAGCAGCGGAACCGTCCAGCCGACCACCGCCATCCCGACCACCCACGAGACCACCAGGGCCAGCGTCAGCGGCAGCGCCTCGTCGCGCAGGGTCGCGGCGAACGCGACCACCCCCACCCCGGCGGGCACGAAGAGCAGCTGCAGGTGAGCGAGCAGTGCGACACCGGTGCGGACCACCGGAGCGTCGTCCGGGGTACGGCGCCAGGTGAGCACTGCCCACAGCAGCACCAGTCCCACCACGGGACCCGGCACGGGCACGTCGAGCACGCGCACGATCACCTCGCCGACGAGCTGACAGCACAGGAGCCAGAGGAGTCCGACGATCACCCGCCCGACCCGCTGGTCTCGCTGGTCTCGCCCCGGCGGTGACAGCCGAGCAGGTGCGGGTCGAAGATGCCGATCGCCTCCATCAGGGCGTACATCGTCGTCGGACCGACGAAGACGTAGCCGCGCCGCTTGAGCTCCTTCGACAGCGCCACCGACGCAGGCGACGTCGTCGCCATGGTGTCGGTGTCAGCCGGCGTCGGGACGACGTCGGGCGCGAAGGAGCGCACCAGTGCCTCGAGGCCCTCCTGCTCGCGCAGCGCCACCGTGGCGGCCGCGTTGGTGATCGCCGCGGAGATCTTCAGCCGGTTGCGCACGATCCGTGCGTCGCTCATCAGCCGGTCGTGGTCGCCCTGGTCGAAGGACGCGACCTGGTCGGCGTCGAAGCCGCAGAACACCTCGCGGAACGCCTCGCGCTTGTGGAGGATCGTCGACCACGACAGGCCGGACTGGAACGCCTCGAGCGTGAGCCGTTCGAGGTACGCCGCCTCGCCGTGGACGCGGTGGCCCCACTCGCGGTCGTGGTAGTCACGCATCACGCCCGACGTCGTACCGGCCCAGGGGCAGCGGTCGAGACCGTCGTCGCCGGTGAGCGGTCCGGTCATGGCGTCACTCCGTCAGCAGCCGCCGCGGCAGCGAGAGCAGCACCGTGAAGGTGCTGCCGCGTCCGGGCATGCTCGCGACCTCGATGGTGCCGCCCATGAGGGAGACGAGCTGGCGAGAGATCGCCAGCCCCAGACCGGTGCCGCCGTACTTGCGGGTGATGGTCGAGTCGGCCTGGCGGAACGACTCGAAGACGAGTCGCTGCTGCTCTCCGGTGAGCCCGACCCCGGTGTCGACGACGTCGAAGCGCACGCCCACCGACTCGGCGTCGCAGGCAAAGCTGGAGACCCGCAGGGCGACCATGCCCTCGGCGGTGAACTTCGCGGCGTTGCCGACGAGGTTGGCCAGCACCTGGTGGATCCGCTCGGCGTCCCCGATCACCGGCCCCTTCAGGTCCTCGGTGCAGGTGGCCTCGAAGGCGAGGCCCTTCTCGCGGACGGCCGGCCCCATCACGGTGCCGGTCCACTCGACGAGCTCGTTGACGTAGAAGGTGTCGAGGGCGAGCTCGGACTTGCCCGACTCGATGCGGGAGAAGTCCAGGATCTCGTCGACCAGCGAGAGCAGCCGCTCACCGGAGCGGTTCATGATCGACCACAGCGTCGACTGCTGCGGGCTCAGGTCGGTGTCGGTCATCAGCTCGAGCGCGGCCAGGACGCTGGTCAGCGGGGTGCGGATCTCGTGACTCATGGTGGCCAGGAACAGCGACTTCGCCAACGTCGCGGACTCCGCGGCCCGCACCGCCTCGTCGAGGACCTGCTGCATCCGGACCCGCTCGGTGATGTCCTCGATGGTGGCGTGCACCCCGATCACCTCGCCGTCGACGAGGATCGGGACGCCGATGAGGTCGAGCTCACCCCACGAGCCGTCCTTGCGACGGAACCTCACGTCGAGCCGCTTGGAGTGACCTTCGAGCATCGCGGCGAAGTGCTCCGCCATCCGCTTCCGGTCCTCGGGAGCCAGCAACGCCTCGAAGCCCGTGGCCCGCAGCTCGTCCTCGGTGTAGCCACCGCTCAGGATCAGCGCGGCCGGGTTGAGAGCGGTGAAGAGCCCGTCGCGGTCGAGGGAGAAGAAGCCGTGCGGGTGGTGCTCGAGCAGCGACTGCAGACGCGCCTGGGTCTCGCGGAACTCTCGCTCCAGCGCCGTGCCTCGAGAATCGCGCGGGTCGGTCACCACCGCTCCTCCGCTCCGAGGCTGCTCGCGCGCACGCCGCTCACGCACGCGTCCAGGGGGTCCACGGTGTCATGTTCCCACTCACCGGGTACGTCTGGCACCCACTTGCCCAGATCGGCACGGCGCACGCCGTCGGCGCCTCAGCCTCGGCGCGGCACCAACCGGACGACGACCGACTTCGACGTCGGAGTGTTGCTCTCCTCGGCCACCGAGTCGAGCGGGATCAGCGGGTTCGTCTCGGGGTAGTACGCCGCCGCGCACCCCAGCGGCTGCTCGTAGCCCACGACTCGGAAGTCGGGGGCCCGACGCTCGCTGCCGTCGTCCCACTCGCTGACCAGGTCGACCAGGTCGCCCTCCTCGAGTGAGAGGTGCTTGAGGTCGTCGGGGTGGACGAACACCACCCGACGCCCGCCCTTGACGCCGCGATAGCGGTCGTCGAGGCCGTAGATCGTGGTGTTGAACTGGTCGTGGCTGCGCATCGTCTGGAGCAGCAGCCGCCCCTCGGGCACCTCGAGCACCTCCAGCGGCGTGACCGCGAACCGGGCCAGCCCACTGGAGGTCGGGAAGGTCCGTGAGTCGCGCGGCGGGTGCGGGAGGACGAAGCCGCCCGGTCGCCGGCTGCGCTCGTCGTACGACTCACAGCCCGGGACCACCCGCGCGATGCGGTGCCGGATGGAGGTGTAGTCGGAGCGGAACTCCGCCCACGGCAGGTCGTGGCGATCGCCGAGGGTCGCGAGGGCCAGCGAGCAGACGATGTCGACCTCCGAGCGGAGGTGCGGCGACGCGGGCTCGAGCGGGCCGTGGGAGGCGTGCACGGCCGACATCGAGTCCTCGACCGTGACGCGCTGTGCGAGCCCTCCGGTGAGGTCCTTCTCGGAGCGACCCAGCGCCGGGAGGATCAGGGCCTGCGCGCCGGTGACGACGTGCGAGCGGTTGAGCTTGGTCGAGACGTGCACCGTGAGGTCGGCGTTGCGCATCGCCTGCTCGGTGACCGCGGTGTCGGAGACGGCCGCGGTGAAGTTGCCGCCCATCCCGAGGAAGAAGCGCGCTCGGCCGTCGCGCAGGGCACGCACCGAGTCGACGGTGTCGTGACCGTGCTCGCGCGGAGGGTCGAAGCCGAACTCGGCCTGGACCGCGTCGAGGAACTCCGGCGGCGACTTCTCCCAGATGCCCATCGTGCGGTCGCCCTGCACGTTGGAGTGTCCGCGCACCGGGCACAGCCCGGCGCCGGGCTTGCCGATGTTGCCCTGGAGCAGGGCGACGTTGGTGATCTCGCGGATCACGGCCACGGAGTTGCGGTGCTGGGTGATCCCCATCGCCCAGCAGAAGACCGTCGCCGAGGAGGCCCGCAGCATCTCGGCGGCCTCCTCGATCTGGGCTCGGGACAGGCCGCTGGCCCGCTCGATCTCGCTCCAGTCGACGTGGGCGAGGTGCTCGATCCAGGCCTCGAGGCCCTCGGTGTGCTGCGCGGCGAAGTCGTGGTCGATGGCGTCGTGGGCCACGAGGTGGGCCGCGATCCCCCGGAACAGCGCCAGGTCGCCGTTGACGCGCACCGGGAGGTGGAGGTCGGCGAGGTCGGTGCCGTTGCCCACCCAGCCACGCACCTTCTGCGGGTTGCGGAAGTTGACCAGGCCGGCCTCGCGCAGAGGGTTGATCGCCAGGATCTTGGCGCCGCTGCGCTTCGCCTTCTCGAGGGCACTCAGCATCCGCGGGTGGTTGGTGCCCGGGTTCTGGCCGGCCACGATGATCAGCTCGGCGGTCTCGACGTCGGTGAGCGAGACCGAGCCCTTGCCGATGCCGATCGCGTCGTCGAGGGCGACCGACGTCGACTCGTGACACATGTTCGAGCAGTCGGGGAGGTTGTTGGTGCCGAAGGCCCGGGCGAAGAGCTGGTAGACGAACGCGGCCTCGTTGGAGGTCTTGCCCGAGGTGTAGAAGATCGCCTCGTCCGGGCTCGCGAGGCCGTTGAGGGTCTCGCCCATCAGCGCGAAGGCGTCGTCCCAGGAGATCGGCTCGTAGTGGGTGCCACCGGTGCGTCGCACCATCGGTTGGGTGATCCGGCCCTGCTGACCCAGCCAGTACTCCGTGCGGTCCTCGAGGTCGGCGAGCGAGTGCTCGGCGAAGAACTCCGGGCCGATCCGGCGCAGCGTCGCCTCCTCGGTGACCGCCTTGGCGCCGTTCTCGCAGAACTCCGCCGTGTGCCGGTGCTCGGGGTCGGGCCAGGCGCAGCCCTGACAGTCGAAGCCGTCCTTCTGGTTGAGCTTGAGGAGCGTCTGCGCCGTCCGCAGCGGCCCCATCTGCTCCATCGCGCGCTTCATCGACACGGCCACGGCGGTAGCGCCCGCGGCGGCGTGCGACTCACCGCCGACGGTCAGGTCGGTCTCGTCGATGTCGTCGCGTGGCGCCTTGCGCAGGGGTCCGAGACGCCGTCCGAGGTCAGAGAGGGAGGAGCTCATGACCTCATGGTGTCCTGACCGTCCCACTCCCCGGTGTCGACTCGCGGTCCGGGGCGCGGCGGCTGCGGGATCTGGCGTCCCAGCTCGCCTCCGACGCGGCCGTAGTAGGGCCGGCCGTGGTCGGCGTGCTCGTCGCGCCGGAAGGCCAGCACGTGTCCGCCCACCTCGACGCGCGCACCCGTGCGCAGGATCTGACGCTCGACCGCGGCGCCGTGCACCCGGGTCGCCCCGTCGATCGCGATGACCACCCACTCGTCGTTCTCGTCGTGGTGGAGCCTCGCGTGGACCTCGGACAGTCCGGGCAGCTCGATGTCGCTGCCCGGACGGGAGCCGATGATCATGCCGTCCTCGAGCCAGAAGACCGGTTGACGCTCGCCGCCCCAGACGTCGGCCTTCTCCAGGACCAGCCGCGGAGAGCCACCCCGGCCGGGGTCGTGGGTGGTGGTGACCTGGCGACGGGCCCGTGGGCTGAAGGTCGGGGCGATCGGCCACAGCGTCGCGGGCGGGAACATCGCGGCCGTCGGCAGCACCGGGTCGCGGTCGGAGACGCGCGAGCGGGCCGACGTCCAGGCGCCGCGCAGGCTGCCCAGCCGGATCCGACGCGAGCCCGTGGCCCGGCGCTGCCACCACGGCGCGCGGACCGCGCCGAGCGAGACCAGGTGCACCTCGTCGTGCTGCACGCGCACCTTGATCCCGCGATCGGCCAGGCTCTCGGCGAGAGCCCGGATGCCCGCGGCGTCGCCCGCACCTGCGAAGGCGCCGGGGTCGCTGACGTCCAGGGTCAGGCGGTTGCCCTGGCCGCTCAGCCGGCCGGTGATCGTGGTGCTCCCCTCGCGCTCGAGGGAGAACGACAGGTCGGCGTCGATGGTCGTGGTGGTCGGCCGGGACATGATCAGCTGCGCCCGACGGCGGTGGCAGAGCCCGCCTGGCTGTCGCTCGTGGTCACCGTGAGGGTGCCGTGGAGCTTCCAGGTGGCCCGAGGCGCGTTGGCGCCGGTGTCGCGGGGGACCTCGACGGCCATGTCCTCGAACCGGTAGTGGATGGCGGCCTGGCGGCCGGTGAGGAAGTCCCACATCTTCTGACCGAGGTCGGTCCAGTCGAGGACGTCGTCGTCGCGGCCCTCGAGGGACTGGGTGGTGGTGGTCATGGTGTGCTCCTTGGAAGTGGTTGAACGGTTGACCTCCAGTGCACGTCACCCCCGGCCGAACCGTCACACCCCTTTGGTGACGCGTGTCACATGCCCCGGGCCCAGGACCACGCGTAGGCCGGGTCCTCGCAGGCCAGCGCCCCCTCGCCGAGCTCGAGCGCGGCGAAGGTGTCGACCATGACCGCCGACTCCTCGAAGGCCTCAGCGCCCAGCGAAGCCTCGATCGCCGACGGCTGCGGACCGTGGGCGTGGCCGCCGGGGTGCAGGGAGATCGACCCCAGCCCGATGCCGGAGCCCTTGCGCGCCTCGTAGTCGCCCCCGACGTAGAACATGACCTCGTCGCTGTCGACGTTCGAGTGGTAGTAGGGCACCGGGATCGCCAACGGGTGGTAGTCGACCTTGCGCGGCAGGAAGTTGCAGATCACGAAGTTGTGGCCCTCGAAGACCTGGTGCACGGGCGGCGGCTGGTGGATCTTGCCGGTGATCGGCATGTAGTCGTCGATGTTGAACGTGTAGGGATACAGGCAGCCGTCCCAGCCGACGACGTCGAACGGGTGCGTGGCGTAGGTCAGCCGGGTGCCGACGACCTGGCCCTGCGCGCGGTGCTTGACGAGGACCTCGACCTCCTCGCTCGCAGCCCCGTCCGCGTCCGCGTCGAGGAGGTGGACGTCGTCCGGTCCGTGCAGGTCGCGCTCGCAGTACGGCGCGTGCTCGAGCAGCTGGCCGTAGCGCGACAGGTAGCGCTTGGGCGGGGCGATGTGGCTGTTGGCCTCGATGGCGTACAGCTGCGAGGCGGTCTGCGGCACCCACCGGTGCGTCGTCGCGCGCGGGATCACGACGTAGTCGCCGGCGCGGTAGGTCAGCACCCCGAAGACGGTCTCGACCGTGCCGGCGCCGGACTCGACGTAGACGCACTCGTCGCCGGTCGCGTTGCGGTAGAGCGGCGAGGCCGTCTCCCCGGTGACGACGTAGGAGATCCGTACGTCGTTGTTGCCGAGCACCAGGCGTCGGTCGAGCACCGCGTCGGTGCCGGTGGCGAGCTCGTGGAGCTTGAGGTGACGAGGCTTGAGCGGGTGGTTGGGCACCCGCACCTGGTCGGGGAGCTCCCAGACCTCCGAGCCGGTGATCGCGGAG
>NZ_JAXMNS010000115.1:0-9376 GCF_034670285.1 Nocardioides sp.
CCTCGTGCGGCACCACGGTGATCGTGTCGACCGACGTGGCCGACTCGTTCTCGCCCTCGAAGACGAGCTTGCTGCCGGTCAGCTCGGTCAGCTCGTAGGTCAGCTCCGTCTCGACGCCGGCGATCTTCGAGACGTTGTGGAACTTCGTGCCGACGACGATCGGACCCTGGCCCTGACGCGTGCACGAGACGGTGCCGGGGTCCCAGTCCTCGGCGTGCGAGAAGTCCTTCAGGTAGTCGATGACGGCGGACGGCGAAGGGTTGACGGGGAAGGTACGGCTCACGGTAGGCATGACTCCACGCTAGGAGCGGCCCAGGCGTCCCACCTCACCCGTGGGGACAGGTCACGTCAGAACTCACCCGAGCCACGGCGCTGCCCGGCGTGTGTGCGCCGCCTTCGTCGCCGGCTCCATGGCGTCGTAGAGGTTGGCGATCATGCGTGAGCGCGGGTTGCCGGCGAAGACGTCGTGGTGGTCGCGCACGAACGTCCAGTAGAGCGCGTCCCAGTCGTCCTGCCAGTCGGTCCCCCACCCGGGCCCCGACTTGGCCGCGTAGTCGCTCATCTTGCGCAGGTAGTTGCTGCCCGACACGTAGGGCTTGGTGGTGATCGCGTCGCCCGCGCCGAACTGGCTCATCGCGTGCACGTTGGGCACCATCACCCAGTCGTAGGCGTCGATGAAGAGCTCCATGAACCACTCGTGCACGGCGTCCGGATCAGTCCGCAGCAGCGCCATGGCGTTGCCGAGCACCATCAGCCGCTCGATGTGGTGGGCGTAGCCGGTCTCGAGCACCCGCCCGATCACGTGGTCGACCGGATCGAGGCCGGTCTCCCCCGTCCACCAGCCGGCGGCCAGCGGCCGCGCGTGCGCGAGGTGGTTGCGCGAGCGCAACCGCCGTCCGTGCAGGTGGTACGTCGCCCGCATGTACTCGCGCCAGCCAATGACCTGGCGCACGAAGCCCTCGAGCGAAGCGAGCGGCACGTCGTCGGTCTCCCCCACCTCGAGCGCGCGCTCGAGCACGTGTCGCGGCGAGAGGAGCCCGATGTTGAGCGGCGCCGTCAGCAGCGAGTGGAAGAGGTAGGAGTGCTCGCTCGACAGCGCGTCCTCGTAGGGGCCGAACTCGGCGAACCGCTCGGCCAAGAACTCCTCCAGGCCTGCCTCGGCCTCGGCGTGACTCGTCGGCCACGCGAACGACGCCGCGTTGCCCGGGTTGTCGGGGAAAGCACGACCGACCCAGGCGATCGCCTCCTCGACCTCCTCGCACCGCCGCGCCGGCGTCACCTCGGGGACCAGGAGACCGCGCGGCAGCTTCTTGCGGTTGTCCTCGTCGAAGGACCACTTGCCACCGCGCGGCTGGTTGCCGTCCATCAGCACCTCGAGGCGCCGCCGCTGCCACGCATAGAAGTGCTGCATCCGCGGCTGACCCTTGGACGACGTGGCGAAGGCGTCGGCCACCTGTTGCCGGGTGGTCAGGAAGTTCGGTGACTCCAGGACGTCGTCGGGCCCGAGCATGTGGCCGGCGTCGCCCAGCGCCGCGACGAGGTCACGACCCAGCCAGTCGTCCACCACGTCGAAGACGCTGATCGACGTCGGTGCCAGGTCCTCGATCACTCGAGCCAACGCCGCGCGGCTCGTCGTACGACCGTCGGTGTCGATGCACACGACGTCGTAGCCGCTCTCGCGCAGACGGGCGGCGAAGCGACGCATGCTCGCGCGGTGCAGGACCAGCTTCTGCACGTGGAAGCGGTACTGGCGGAAGAGCAGGTCGTGCTCGACCAGCACGAAGGTCGTGCCGGCCGGGGCGTCGAGGTGCTCCTCGAACAGCTGGTGGGGCAGGACGAGTCGAACTGGACGGTCGGCCATGCGCCGACGTTAGCGACACTAGGCTCACCCGCATGGGCCTCATCGACTCCTGGAGCCTCGGCGAGCACACCGCCGACGGCATGACCTTCCCGACCTACCGCAAGGGCAACGGCCCGGGAGCGATCGTCATCCACGAGATCCCAGGTCTCACCGACGACGTCATCGGCTTCGGCGACGAGGTCGTCGAGGCGGGCTACACCGTGGTCATGCCTCAGCTCTTCGGCAAGATCGGTGGCCCCTTCGCCCTCACCAACGTCGTCAAGGCGATGTCGGGGGTGTGCGTGCGCAAGGAGTTCACCAAGCTCGCCACCCGTGAGACGACCCCGATGGCCGAGTGGCTGCGCAGCCTGGCGCGCGAGCTGCACGGCGAGCTCGGCGGCCCGGGAGTGGGCGCGCTCGGCATGTGCTTCACCGGCGGCTTCGCGCTGGCCATGATGGTCGACGAGTCCGTCGCCGCCCCCGTGCTCTGCCAGCCCTCGGTGCCCTTCCCGGTCGGGAAGACTCGCGCGGCCGACCTCAACCTCTCCCCCGGCGACCTCGCCAAGGTCAAGGAGCGGGCTGCCGCCGGCTGCGAGGTCCTCGGCCTGCGCTTCACCGGGGACGCCGCCGTGGGCACGCGTTTCGACACGCTCACCACCGAGCTCGGCCCTGCGTTCATCAAGGTCGAGTTCCCCGGGAGGCAACACTCCACGGTCACCACGCACCGCCAGCAGGAAGCCGTCGACCGGGTGCTCGCCTTCTTCGACGAGAAGTTGTCGGTCTGACCACGTGACGGACCTGAGCCTCGTCCTGCTCGCTGCCCTCGCGGCCGGACTGATCTGCACCACCATCCGGCTGCCCCCGCTCGTCGGGTTCCTGGCCGTGGGGTTCGCCCTGAACGCCGCCGGCGTGCCCGAGGTCGCCGGACTCGACACCCTGGCCGACCTAGGGGTGACGCTCCTGCTCTTCGGCATCGGCCTCAAGCTCGACGCGCGGATCCTCGGACGGCGCGAGGTCTGGCTGACCAGCGTCGTGCACCTCGGCGCGACGTCGGCGCTGGCGTGGGGCTACCTGGGGGTCATCGCCGTCGTCGCGTCCGGGCTGCTGGCCGACCAGGACTGGCAGTCACTGCTGGTCGTCGGCTTCGCCCTGTCGTTCTCGAGCACGGTCCTGGTCGTCAAGGCGCTCGACGAGTCCGGGTCCGGGCAGTCGCGCTACGGCGTCACCGCGCTCGGCATCCTCATCATCCAAGACATCGCCGCCGTGGTGTTCCTGACGATCGCGAAAGGTTCGCCGCCGAGCCCGTGGGCACTCCTCCTCGTCGGCCTCATCCCCGCCTCGATCCTCTTCCGTCGTGTGCTCGCACGCATCGACCACGGCGAGCTGATGCCGCTCTTCGGTCTCGCGCTGGCCCTGGGGCCGGGGTACGCGCTCTTCGAGGCCGTCGGGCTCAAGGGTGACCTCGGGGCCCTGATCATCGGCTTGCTGCTCGCGCCCGAGCGTCGTTCGTCCGAGCTGGCCAAGACCTTGTTCTCGGTCAAGGAGCTGCTCCTCGTCGGCTTCTTCCTCTCCATCGGCTTCACGGGCCTGCCGTCCGCGGGCGACGTCGTGCTCGCGCTGCTCCTCGTGCTGCTGGTCCCGTTCAAGTCGTGGGGCTTTGCCCTGCTGCTGCGGGTGCAGGGCCTGCGTCACCGGACGTCGATCAAGGCCGCTGCCGTGCTCGGCAACTACTCGGAGTTCGCCCTGATCGTCGCCGCGGTCGGGGCCTCCGCCGACCTCATCGACGAGCAGTGGCTGGTGGTCCTGGCCACCAGCGTCGCCCTCAGCTTTCTGCTCTCCACCCTGCTCGAGGCGCGCTCCGAGGCGCTCGTGCGGCTGGCCGAGAAGCGCTGGCCCACCCAGGACCCCGCCCAGCTGCACCCCGACGACCGACCGATCGACGTGGCGTTCGCCGACGCGGTCGTGCTCGGCATGGGCCGGGTCGGCCGGGCGACCTACCAGCAGCTCACCACGGAGTACGGCCTGCGAGTGGTGGGCATCGAGAGCAACGAGGAGCGGGCGGCGGCGCTGCGTGAGCAGGGCAAGGACGTGATCGTCGCCGACGCCATGGACCCCGACCTCTACCACCGCCTGACCAGCGCCGAGGACCTCGACCTCGCCGTCCTGGCGATGCCCTTCCACGGGGCCAACCTCGACGCGATGCGCCTGCTCGCCGGCCAGAAATTCGACGGCGTGGTCGTCGCTGTCGCGCAGTACGACGACGAGGCCGACGAGATGCGCACCCACGTCGACGCGGTGCTCGGGCTCTACGACGGCACCGGCACCGCACTGGCCGACAGCGCGGCCGAGCTCGGTGGGTTCAGCCGCCTGACGTGACGATCGAGTCGGTCGCCGGTGTCAGGTCGACCTCGTCGCCTATCGCGACGTGTCCGCCCTCGAGAACGCGAAACACCGACCCGCCGCGTCGTCGCAACGCCTCCTGCGCACCCCGGCCGATCGTGTCGTCGAGCAGCTTGCACGGCGCCGCCACGCGCACGACCTCGAGCAGGACGTCGCCGATCCGGATGCGGGTGCCGGGGTCGCGCGGCACGACGCCGTCGCTGATCGTGATGTTGCGCCGGGTCAGGTGGGCCGGCACGTCCGAGCCGTAGAGCTCGGGCGCCTCGGCCAGGGCGTCGGCACTCTGCAGCGTCACGTGGCGGTGCTTGGTGCCGTGGTAGCGATCGCCCAGGATCCCCTTGCCCGCCTCGACTTCCACGGCGTCGACGGCGCGCATGGGCAGTCGCGTCGCCTTCGCGATGTGGAGGAAGGAAATGGTCGGCACCGAACAAGCGTAAGAACTAGGCGACGCGCGTCCAGACGCCGGGTTGGCGCTGAATGAAGAGGTTCTGCGGGTTGCAGCCGGGTGGCGCGGGCGCCCGGGAGTGATAGGAGGCCCCGGCCGGTGTGGTGATCCGGGTGGTGTGGGGCTCGACGATCGCGCGGGAAATCACCTGGTGCCTGATGCCCGGGTCCTGCTTGGCGTAGTTGCAGCTCTCGCAGAGGCCCTGTCCGTTGTGGAGGGCCGTCGGGCCCCCGTCGGCGGCATCCTGCACGTGGTCGATGTGTCGGATGAAAGCGTCGCACCACGGCGTACGACAGCGACCGTCGCGCAGGCGGATGAAGGACCTCAGTAGCCCGTCGAAGGTGCGCGAGCTCGACTCCATGACGATGAGGTGGTCGGTGTCGGCGAAGAGACGCCGCACGCGGGTGCGAGCCTGGGGCGAGGCGAGCAGGAGCCGCCTGGCGAGGCCGGCCGGGATGGGGCCGAGGCCGGACACCTCGGCAGGCTCATTGGTCTCGCCGAGCAACGCCTCGGCTCCGACCACGATGTCCAGGTGCACCGGCACAGCGCTGGCGCCAGGAAGTCCGGCGAGCCGCTCGACGAAGAGATCGGCGATCAGTTGCGCTCGCGTGCGCTCGTCACCTTCGTGCAGCATGACGTCCGCTCGCTGACTGAGAGAGCTCATGATCGCGGCCATCTGCCAGTCAGCGACGTTGCCGGTGACCTCCCCGCACCCGTCAGCGCGAGCACGCGCCGCGACGTGCCGGCCGCGGTGGGCGCGCGCCCGACGGCGCTCAGCAGCAACTCCGTCGATGCGCTGCACGATCCGACGCGCGGCGTCGCGGAGGTCGCGGTCGCCGAGCGACGGGTTGTCCAGGAGGTGATGGGCCAGCGCAGTGTCGGCGGCACGCCGGTCCTCCAGGCACAGCACGGCGGTCTCGTCGACGATCAGCTCGGCACGACGCTCGTTGAGCTCGCCGGACTCGAGGAGAGCAAGGACCTCGGGATGGTCATCGACCAGCGCGCGAGCAAGTTTGACGTACCGCGCCCCGCGGCTGGGTGACTCTCGGCGGGCCAGACCGACCTCGGTCGCCATCGCCCTATCGCTAGTGGAGCCACGAAGGTCTGGCTCATCCAGACGGGCAGTCACGCGCGCCTGCCGAGCGCACAGCGCGGACTTGAGACGTTCGATCTCCTCCAGCTCGTCGACGCACTCCCGCGAAGATTCAGGGAGCGGGTGTGCGAACATGTGTTCGATTGTACGCGATCGGCGCGGAGCTTGGGAACCCCGGACTTACCGGTCGTTGCAGCAAGTCTTGTGTCGCGGACTGGCTTTGTGCTGCTGCTTTCCACCGCGAGTGACGCGGCTTCTGGGCCATGTAGGAACGGATCCAGACGATGTCGGCGGCGCGGGCGAACTGACGCGCAATGGGTCTGGGCAACTCGCTCCTGGCATGCGTAGTCGACAAGACCCACAGCACCGCGCGCTATAAGACTTCGAGCACGTCGGGGTTCTCGCAGGCTCGGGCGAACGCCGCGATCCGGGCGCGGATCTCGCGGCCCAGCAACCACCGGCCGATCGGGTCGGCAACCGGGGTGAGCCACGTCGGGCGACCAGACCATGTGTACTTCCACACGGCTCGAGTTCCGGCAACCCCGTCTCGGTCCTCGGGGGTGAAGCGCCAGCCGCCGCCGAAGGTTGCGAAGAACCACGGACCCTTCTCCATCGTCATGCCGACCGATGTCGGCGGGCGGTAGGAGACGTAACGGCTGATCATCGTCGGACCGACCCGCGCCTTGGTCAGGGTGCGGACATCCTTGCCCGGCCGGTCGGCGTCGATCAGGTGCTGATGCCGGGTGAACAGATCCCAGCTCAGCCGGACCTCACCGGTCGTCTGCGAGACCGCGAAGGCAGTGTCGGGCGGAACGGGTACCCATACGTCTGCTGTGACCTGGGGCATGCGCTGCATGCATGCCACGGAACCAACCACGCCCTGCCGCCTCGAAGGCCGCACACGTCAGCCCGGAACGGCAACCAGAGCCAGCGCGGCCAACGAGATCGTCCACGAGACGAAGCTCCCGACGAGGAAGTACTCGGTGACCTCATGGATTCCGGGACCGGTGGAGCCGTCAGCGCGGGCCGACTGGAGCTCGGGGAAGCGGAGCAGCCCCTTGGCGGCGATGACGATGCTCGCTGCGGTCACCTCGCCGGCCAGCCCGAGCCCGACGATGAGCAGTCGCTCCATCGGACCGAGCAACCGACCGCCCTTGAGCCCGGACATCGAGCCGGCGGCGGAGCCGGTCGTCGAACGGAGCGGGTGGGAGGTGCCGGTCACTCCGAGCACCAGGCGCACGATCACGTTGCCGGTCGAGAGCTGCACCAGCAGCACGCCGAGCAGGAGCAGCGCCCGGTCGGCCTCGAGCCCGGAGAGCAGGGGCAGGGTCGACTCCGTGAGCCACGTGGCGAGCAGCCCGTCGTCGACCCGCACCGTCGGTGAGGCCAGGACCGCCAGCGTCAGAACAGCTGCGAGCACCACCAGCGGCAGCGCGAAACGTCGACTGCCGAACCCGTAGGTCACCGACTCGCCCCACACCACGACGCCGCCGCACACGAGCACCAGCCCCAGCACCTCGAACAAGCCGCTGACACCGGCGAGAAGCCCTGCAGCCAGCACCACCCCGGCTGCCACAGCCTCAGCGACCCGGGGTCGACGCAACCACGAGAACACCAGGTCGTTGCACCCGATACCGACCAACAGCAGCCCGAGCCACGTCACGGTTGCGCCTCCATCCACTGGGTCATCGTCACGATCACGCCGATGCTGTCATGCCGCACGCGCTGTGAGATCGCTGAGGCGGACACGCCCTCCTCAGCTGCAAGCTCACGCTGCGACCGCCCGGACAGCACACCACGCAGCACCGACAGCGAGCGTTCGTCGAGGCGCGAGACGAGCTCGTCCCGGGCCAGCAGCGCAGCCTCGAGGGCCCCGACCTGCTCGTCGGGATCAGCCGACCGGAACGCCGTCCGAGACCCTCGTGTCACGGCACGCTGCGCGCGGTCCTCGGCGGCCTCGATGGCGTCGCGGGCAGCCCACCACCCCGGACCATCCTCGATGCCGGCCTTCTTGTCGAGCACGGCCGCGCCACCTCGGGCGATCCCGTGGCGCACGTCGTACGTCGGAAGCAGGGCCAGGCGCAGCGCGAGCGCGATGCCCGTGGCGGCACCGACCGTGGGCGCCGTCCCCTGGTACTCGTCCCCGACCGTGATGCGGAGGTCCGTGTCCCACCGACCGTTGACGTCGTCGAGCGCGGCGACGAGACTGTTGTGCAGCGCCGCGCGGTCAGCGGCGCCGCGGGAACCGATCACATCGCCGATGAGGACGATCGACTGCTTCATTTGCGCCATGTGAAGACAATACCTTCATATGGTCATAATGAATACCGATGCTTCACTCTCACGCCGAAAGGATGAGCCCGCTCGTCGGCACACCGGTGCCAGCGGTCACCAGCACGTGGGACGACGACGCCGCCTCGACCTGGTTGACCGACGAGCCGCGCACCTGACGCACGCCCTCGGCGATGCCGTTCATGCCGTGGATGTACGCCTCGCCGAGCTGTCCGCCGTGGGTGTTGAGGGGCAGCCGCCCGCCGACCTCGATCGCACCCCCGGCGATGAAGCCGGGAGCCTCGCCGCGACCGCAGAAGCCGAGCTCCTCCAGCTGCATCAGCACGTACGGCGTGAAGTGGTCGTAGAGGATCGCCATCGGCATGTCGGCCGGCACGAGCCCCGACTGGCGCCAGAGCTCACGCCCCACCACGCCCATCTCGGGGATCCCGATGTCGTCGCGGTAGTAGGACGTCATCACGAACTGGTCGCGCCCACTCCCCTGCGCCGCCGCCGCGATGTAGGCCGGCTTCTGCGCCAGGTCGCGCGCACGCTCGGCCGACACGACCACGATCGCCTGGGCGCCGTCGGACTCCTGGCAGCAGTCGAGCAGGTGCAGCGGGTCGACGATCATCCGCGAGGCCTGGTGGTCCTCGATCGTGATCGGCTTCTCGTAGAAGAAGGCGTGCGGGTTGGTGGCTGCGTGTCGACGGTCGGCCACCGCGACCGCACCGAAGTCGGCCGACGTGGCGCCGTACTCGTGCATGTAGCGGCGTGCCTGCATCGCGACCGTGGCGGCCGGGGTGCCGAGTCCGAACGGATAGCTCCACGCGTTGTCGAGTCCGTTGGTGTTGACCTGGGTGGCCGCGGCGACGGAGAACTGCCCGAACCGGCTCTCCGAGCGCTCGTTGAAGCCTCGGTAGGCCACGACCACGTCGGCGACGCCGGTGGCCACTGCCATTGCCGCCTGCTGGATCGTCGCGCAGGCGGCTCCCCCGCCGTAGTTGATCCGGCTGAAGAACCGCAGCTCGTCGAGGCCGAGCTCGCGGGCCACCGCGATCTCGGACGACGTGTCCATGGTGAAGGTGGTGAGCCCGTCGACGTCGGACGTCGTCAGCCCGGCGTCGGCCAGGGCGTGCTGGATCGCCTCGACCGAGAGCTGCAGCTCGGAGCGCCCCGAGGCCTTGGAGAACTCGGTCGCGCCGATGCCGGCGATGGCGGCCTTGCCGCTCAGCGAGCCCATCAGTCGGCCACCCTGACCGAGACGGTGCCGGTGACGTGGCTGCCGAGCGAGACCGCTCCCGTCACCGCGATCGTCGCAACGCCG
>NZ_JAXMNS010000116.1:0-9372 GCF_034670285.1 Nocardioides sp.
CCGTCGTACGACGAGGTCATGGCGGTGGGAGCGTCCGCGACCGAGGCGGTCGCCGTCGTACGAGCGGCTCTCCCGAAGGTCGAGCGTCGACGTGTCGCGCACACGGAGCGGGTCGACCTGGAGGGTCAGATCGCCCGCCTCGAGACCGAGTTCGAGGTCGCGCGCTCCGAGCAGGCGGTGCTCCCCGCTCGTCTGGAGTCGCTGCGCGCCGACCTCGCCGGGGCCCGGGCCGCTGCCGATCGGCTCCCCACCCTCGCCGAGGCCGAGACCTTGCTCTCCACTCGACTGGAGGCCCACGAGAGCGTGGTCGGGCTGCGGGCCGAGCTCGCGCAGGCGCGCGAGGAGTGGGTCGGCGCCCGCGAGGTCACCGTCGGGCTCAAGGAAGAGCTCCTGGTCCTTCAGCAGGCCCGGATCGACGGCATGGCGGCCGAGCTCGCCGGCGCCCTGGCCAGCGGTTGCAGCTGTCCGGTCTGTGGCTCGGCCGACCACCCGGCCAAGGCCTCTGCCGCGCCGGGGGCCCCGGACGCCCGGGCCGAGAAGGACGCTCGCGCGGCCGTCGTCGACGCCGACCTCCTCGAGCACGCCTTCAGCGCCAAGGTCCACGAGCTCGAGACCACCATGGCCGCGAGTCTCGCGCGAGCCGGTGAGCACTCCGCCGAGCACGTGCGAGCCCAGCTCTCCGAGACACGCGGGCTCCTGCGCGCGAGCACCGCCAGCGCAGCGCGTGCCGACCAGCTCGCCCGCGCCCTGGCCGCAGCGGACGCCGCGGCGCTCGAGGTGGACGCGCGGCTTCACGAGCTGTCGACCAGCCACGCGCGCCTCCTGGCCGCGCACGAACGGGTCGTCACCGAGATCGACGGCCTTCACGCAGAGATCGCGGATGTCCTCGAGTCCACCGGCCACCCCGACCTGGAGAGTCTCCTGGCGCACCACGAGCGCACCCTCGCGCTCGGTCGAGCGGCCGAGCGCCACCTCGAGCAGGCCGAGGCCGCCGAGGCCGCGCGCCTCGAGGCCGAGGGCGCAGCAGACCAGGCGGCCCAGGACGCAGCGTTCGCCGATGCCGAGGAGGCCGCTGCCCACGCGCTGGCCCCTCCCGAGGTCGAGGACCTGGCCACCCGCGTCGAGCACCACCAGCGCCGCCTGGCCGCGGTGCGAGACATCCTGTCCGAGCACGGTGCAGGAACTCTCAGTGACAGTCCACCGCCACCGGTGGACGACCTCGAGACCGCCCACCGCGCGCACCTCGCCAGGCGTGACGCGGCTGCGGCAGGCCTGCACGTCGCCACCACGCGACACGAGCGGCTCACCGGCCTCGTGGCCGACCTCGACGAGATCCTGGCCGAGTGGATGCCGTTGCGCGAGGACCTCCTCGTCGCCGCCGGGCTCGCGGGCTTCGTGGAGGGCAAGTCAGCCGACAACGCCCTCAAGATGCGGCTCTCCGCCTACGTCCTGTCCTACCGGCTCACCCAGGTCGTAGCAGCGGCCAACGAGCGCCTCGCGCGGATGAGCGACCAGCGCTACTCCCTCGAGCACACCGGCACCCGCGGCGCCGGTGAGACCCGCGGTGGTCTCAGCCTGTTGGTGCGCGACGACTGGTCCGGCGAGACACGTGATCCCGCGACTCTCTCCGGCGGTGAGACCTTCGTGGTCTCCCTGGCCCTGGCTCTCGGTCTGTCGGACGTCGTGACCCACGAGAGCGGCGGAGCGGCCCTCGACACCCTGTTCGTCGACGAGGGCTTCGGCTCCCTCGACGCCGACACCCTCGACGACGTGATGGACACGATCGACTCGCTCCGCGACGGCGGGCGGGTCGTCGGACTGGTGAGCCACGTCGCCGAGATGCGCGACCGGATCCCCGCCCAGCTCGTCGTGTCCAAGGCCCGCCGTGGCTCGACCGTGACCCTCAGGGGCTGCTGACCCTTGGGGTGACACCCTGGCTGACAGGATGTCGAAGTGAACTCTCACTACGACCTGGCCATCATCGGTAGCGGTTCTGGCAACTCGATCGCCGACGACCGGTTCACCGACCGCAAGGTGGCCCTCCTCGAGAAGGGCGTCTTCGGAGGCACCTGCCTCAACGTCGGGTGCATCCCGACCAAGATGTTCGTCTACCCTGCCGATCTCGCGCTGAACGCGCTGCACGGCGAGCACCTCGGGGTCGAGTCACACCTCGACCAGGTGCGCTGGCCCGAGATCCGGGACCGCATCTTCGGCCGCATCGACCCGATCTCGGCCGGCGGTCGCCGGTGGCGCGACGAGAGCAACGAGCACGTCACGCTGTTCGAGGGGCATGCGCGGTTCGTGGCCGAGCGCACCATCGACACCGGGACGGGCGAGACGATCACCGCCGACGAGGTCGTCGTGGCAACCGGGTCCCGGCCCCTGATGCCCAGGATCGACGGCCTCGACAGCGTGACCGTGCACACCAGCGACACCGTGATGCGCCTCGACACCCTTCCCGAGCGCATCCTCATCGTGGGCGGCGGGTTCGTCGCAGCCGAGTTCGCGCACGTCTTCGGCGCCTTCGGCAGCCAAGTCACCCTCGCCAATCGCTCGTCCGCGCTGCTGCGCGCCGAGGACGACGAGATCTCGGCCGCGTTCACCCGCGCGGCCCAGGACCGCTGGGACGTCCGTCTCGACACCGAGGTCTCGCGTCTCGAGCCGCTCGACGGCGCAACCCGCGCACACCTCACCGACGGCACGACGCTCGACGTCGACGTGGTGCTGGTCGCGACCGGTCGCGTGCCCAACTCCGACCTCCTGGACCTCCACCTCGCCGGCATCGAGGTCGACGGCACCGGCCTCGTGAAGGTCGACGAGCACCTGCGCACCACGGCCGAGGGTGTCTGGGCCCTCGGCGACGTCGCCAACGACTGGCAGCTCAAGCACGTGGCCAACCACGAGGCGCGCGTGGTGCAGCACAACCTGCTCCATCCCGGAGACCTCCGCACGGTGCGCCAGGACGCTGTGCCGAGTGCGGTCTTCTCCAACCCTCAGGTCGCCAGCGTCGGGCTCACCGAGCGCGAGGCCACCCGTCGCGGGATCGCCCACGTCGTAGCGCGCCAGCAGTACGCCGGCACGGCGTACGGGTGGGCGATGGAGGACACGTCGAGCTTTGCGAAGGTGCTCGCGGACCCCGTGAACGGCCAGATCCTGGGGGCCCACCTCATGGGACCGCAGGCGTCCAACCTGATCCAGCCACTCATCCAGGCGATGTCCTTTGGCCAGACCGCCCACGACGGCGCTCGTGGCCAGTACTGGATCCACCCGGCCCTCGCCGAGGTCGTCGAGAACGTCCTGCTGGCCCTCCCGGATCCGACCCACGCCGGGGAGTAGGTTCACGCCATGAGTGGCCTCGATCCTACGTTCGTCGACCTCCCCTTCCGCCGGCTCGGAGACGCCGCGCTCTCCCGCGCGCGGGCGCTGGGCGTCTCCCACGCCGACTTCCGCTTCGAGCGGGTGCGCTACCAGAGTCTCTCGGTGCGTGACGGCGTCCTTCAGAACGCGAGCGACACCGAGGACCTCGGCTTCTCGGTGCGCGTGATCCACCGCGGCGCCTGGGGGTTCGCCTCTGGCGTCCTCCTCACCCCCGAGGAGGCCGTGCGCGTGGCCGAGACCGCTGTCGCGGTCGCCGAGGTCGCGGCCACGATGACGAGCACACCGGTGCAGATCGCCGACGAGCCGATCTACCCCGACGCCACCTGGGTGAGCAGCTATGAGATCAACCCTCTCGAGGTGTCGGTCAGCGAGAAGTCCGCGCTGCTCGTCGACTGGACCGAGCGGCTGCGCCGCGGGACGGCCGTCGACCACGCCCGCGCCTACTGCGAGCAGGTGCAGGAGAACAAGTACTACGCCGACCTCGCCGGCACCTCCACCACTCAGCAGCGGGTGCGCCTGATGCCCGGCTTCGAGGCGATGGGCGCCGGCGCAGACACCTTCGACTCGATGACGAGCATCGCTCCCCCGGCCGGCCGCGGGTGGGAGTACCTCCGCAGCGTCGCCGAGGGCGGCGTCTACGACTGGGACGCCGAGCTGGCCGAGGTGCCCGATCTCCTCGACGAGAAGCTCAAGGCACCGAGCGTCCAGGGCGGCACCTACGACCTGGTCATCCACCCCAGCAACCTGTGGCTGACGATCCACGAGTCCATCGGCCACGCCACCGAGCTCGACCGGGCGCTGGGCTACGAGGCCAACTACGCCGGCACCTCGTTCGCCACCCCCGACCTGCTCGGCTCGCTGCAGTACGGCTCGGACGTCATGCACGTCACCGGTGACCGCACCGTCGAGCACGGCCTCGCCAGCGTCGGCTACGACGACGAGGGCGTCGCCACCCAGTCGTGGGACATCGTGCGCGACGGCCGGTTCGTCGGCTACCAGCTCGACCGTCCGATGGGGGTGATGCTGCCCGGGGTCGACCGCTCCAACGGGTGCGCCTACGCCGACTCCCCCGGCCACATCCCGATCCAGCGGATGGCCAACGTCTCTCTCCAGCCCGATCGTGGCCCGGCGCCGGCGAGCACCGACGACCTGATCGGCAAGGTGGAGGACGGCCTCTACGTGGTCGGCGACAAGTCGTGGTCGATCGACATGCAGCGCTTCAACTTCCAGTTCACCGGTCAGCGGTTCTACCGGATCAAGGACGGCGAGCTCGCCGGCCAGGTGCGTGACGCCGCCTACCAGGCCACCACCACCGACTTCTGGCGCTCGATGGAGGCCGTCGGCGGACCAGACACGTGGGAGCTCGGCGGAGCCTTCAACTGTGGCAAGGCGCAGCCCGGTCAGGTCGCCGCGGTGAGCCATGGCTGCCCCACGTCGCTGTTCCGGCAGGTCCGCATCCTCAACACCCTCGAGGAGGGCTCGGCATGAGCACCCACCAGACCCTCGTCCCCCAGTCGCTGGTCGAGCACGCCGTGGCCACGTCGATCGCCGACGACTGCATCGCGATCGTCACCGACAAGACCAGCGCTAACCTGCGCTGGGCCAACAACACCCTGACCACCAACGGCGTCATGCACGGCGTCAGCGTCACGATCATCTCGTTCGTGCGCCACGACGGCGGGGTGTCGACCGGCTCCGTCACCGGAAGCGCGAGTGACCAGGCGCAGGTGACGGCGCTCGTGCAGGCCGCTGACGCGGCAGCGCGCGCCAGCACCCCCGCTGAGGACGCCGCGCCGCTGGTGGCCGACGCCCCCACGGCGTCCGACTGGGACGACGCCCCGGTGCCGACCGACATCGGGGTGTACGCCGATGTCGCGCCCGCCCTGGGTGAGGCCTTCGGGCGCGCGGGTGCAGCCGGGCGGATCCTCTACGGGTTCGTCAACCACGAGATGACCACGACCTACCTGGGCTCCACCAGCGGGCTGCGACTGCGTCACGTGCAGCCCACCGGTCACTACGGCTGCACGGCCAAGAACACCGCTCTCACCAACAGTGCCTGGGTCGGTGGGGCCACGCGCGACTTCACCGACGTCGACGCCCTGGCCATGGACGCCGAGGTCGCCACGCGGCTGGCCTGGGGCGAGCGGCGCGTCGACCTGCCGGCCGGGCGCTACGACACGATCCTGCCGCCCTCGGCCGTGGCCGACCTGATGATCGACGCCTACTGGTATGCCGGCGCTCGTGACGCGTTCGACGGCCAGAGCATCTACAGCAAGCCCGGTGGGGGCACCCGCATCGGCGAGCGGCTGACCGCACCGGGAGTCCACCTCTACTCCGACCCCGGCTACCCGGGACTGGAGTGCGCGCCGTTCGCGCTGGCGTCGTCGTCGAGCAACGACGCCTCGGTGTTCGACAACGGGCTTCCCCTGGGACGCACCGACTGGCTCCGCGACGGTGAGCTCACCTCCCTCCTCCAAACGCGTCACTCGGCGGCGCTGACCGGTCATCCGGTCACGCCGATGGTCGACAACCTGGTGCTCGAGGTCGAGGGCGCCACGCAGTCGTTGGAGGACCTGGTGGCGGGCACGGAGCGCGGCCTGCTCCTGACCTGTCTGTGGTACATCCGCGAGGTCGACCCGCAGTCCCTGCTCCTCACCGGGCTGACGCGCGACGGCGTCTACCTCGTCGAGAACGGCGAGATCACCGGCGCGGTCAACAACTTCCGCTTCAACGAGAGCCCGATCGACCTGCTGCGGCGCTTCTCGGCGGCTTCGGCGACGCATCCGAGCTTCAGCCGGGAGTGGGGCGACGACTACTTCTCGCGCACCGCGACGCCGGCGCTGCGTGTGCCCGACTTCAACATGTCCAGCGTCTCGCAGGCCCTCTGATGACCCGCACCGGCGGCACGCTCGTGGCCGGCCTCGCAGCGGCCGGCACCGCCCTGTCGCTGGCCCTGTCGCTGATGGCTCCGGCAGCCGCCGACGAGGCTGCGGGCGCCCCGGTGACGGTCGACGACCAGGTGACGGTCAACGGCACCTCCACCGAGGTCGTCGACGTGCTCGCCAACGACAGCGACCCCAACGACGACGTGCTCGCGCTGTGTCGGTTCACCGTCCCCGACGACGCCGCGGTCTTCGTCGAGCGGGTCGACGACATGCTCTACATCAGTCCGTACTCCAACGAGAGCGGCACCTACGAGATCACGTACTACGCCTGCGACTTCGACTACCTGACGCCGGGCACCCTCACCATCGAGGTCGTCAAGACGCCGCTGGTCCGGGCCAAGAAGCTCGCACGGCCGGGTCGGGTGCATTTCAAGAACCCGGGTCCCAAGCGGGTCGTGGTGCTCTACGGCAACCGCAAGGAGCCGCGGCCCGACGGACGCGTCCGGATCGCGCCCGGTGCTGCCGAGAAGGTCACGGTCATGCGCAAGCGCATCTACTGGGTGGCTTTCGTCCCACGCACCGGTGCCTACGCCGGCGAGGGCGTGGTGACGCACATCAAGGTGCCGCGCGGCAGGTCCGCGAGGCCGACGGCGCCGCCGCTCGGCGCGACGGCGCAGCAGATGTGGGCGTCACGCTGACCGTGCAGGCTCGTTCTTCGTAGAATCTCGGGACCCCGGTTCCACGACCACAGAGAGCTCCTCGTGTCCCTTCGCCCGTCCACGATCGTGTCGACCCTGCTGCTCTGCCTGACGGCGACGGTGCTGCCCGTCCTCGCTCCGGCCCCGTCCCTCGCAGCCCCGTCCCTCACAGCCCCGTCCCTCGCCGCCCCGGGCGCCTCGCAGCGCCCCGTGCCCAACGCCGACAGCTACACCGTCCTGTCGTCGGGCGGCTACGCGCTGCCGGTGCTCGACAACGACGAGACCTCGGTGCTGAGCAACGGTGAGCTGACGTTGTGCGGCGTCACGGTGGACGAGGAGACCCAGGACCTCCTGTATGCCGAGATCGATCGCGACGACCCCTCGAGGGTCTACGTCGAGACCAGTCGCACCGCCTACGGTCGCGTGACGTTCACCTACGACGCGTGCCAGGGTGATCGACGGGCGACGACCACGGTGACCGTGACGATCATCCGACTGCTCCCTCCCACGGTGACGAAGAAGCAGAATCGACGGGCCAAGCTCCTGGTCGAGAACCCCAACACCGACGCCACCCTGCTCTTTCGCTGGGGCAGCCCCCGCACGGCGACAGCCGACGGCGAGAAGGGCGTCGGCGCCGGTCGACGCAAGACCATCAAGGTCACCCGGACCCGCATCTACTGGGTCGCCTACGTGCGCGACCAGGGGTCGATCGTGATCGCCGGCGACGGAACCGTCAACAAGATCAGGAAGGCGAGGAGGTAGCGCCCGGGGACTCCCCCGGCGGCAGGTGCACCACCCGCTGCGGGAACGCGATGACCATGCCCTCGGCGTCCAACGCCTGCTTGCAGGCGATCGCGACGGCACTGCGCACGCGCCAGCGCTCGGCGTTCGTGGCGCCGTGCCAGAAGCGGACCTCGACGTTGATGGTGCTGTCGGCGAACTCGTAGACCCAGGCCTCCGGAGCGGGAGTGGCGGCGACGCCCTCGACCTCTCCGACCGTCTCCCGCAACAGGTCCACCGCGCGCGCCAGGTCGGTGTCGTAGTCGAGACCGATGATCAGCTCCGTACGGCGGTCCGAGCGGTTGGTGTAGTTGGTGATCGGGTTGTCGAGCACCATCGACGACGGCAGCAGCACGTCGTTGCCGTCGAAGGTCAGGAGCCTGACGGTGCGGAAGTTGACCTCGAGGACCCGTCCCTCGAAGTCGTTGGTCGCGATCTGGTCGCCGCGCCGGAAGGGACGCCTGATCTGGAGGAGCACCGACGCGATCGCGTTGGACAGCACCGACTGCACGGCGAGCGCGACGGCGATACCGCCGATGCCGAGGGCGCCCAGCAGCGGCGTGATCTCGACCCCGAACATCGTCAGGACGTAGATGGCTGCTGTCGTGACGAGCACGACCTGGAGGAACCGCGCCAACATCCGTGCCGCCCCCGGCGCGCTGTCGGAGCCACGGAACGCGCGCATCAGCAGCATCCGCAGCACGATCGCGAGGACGATCGCGGCGACGATCACCGCGAGCGCGACGACACCCTCCTGCCACGTGGGGCTCATGAGGCGTGCACGTCCGGCTCGCGGGTGTAGACGAAGGTGGCGCACTCGAGGTGCGTGGGGTGGACGTGCAGCGTCTCCCCACGGTGGTAGCCGGTCAGGCCGACGAAGCGTCCGTCGCTGAGCCCGAACGTGTACATCAGCTCAGCCGACTGCAGCGCGCGTACCTCGAGCACGTCGTGGTTCCAGCGGAGCTCGACAGCCAGGTTGCCCCAGAACCACACGCCCAGCAGTGGCTCGGCCTCGACGGGCAGGTCGGTCGTGGCTTGCCAGCCCGACGCCTCGGGAGGTGTCCCGCCCAGGAGGGCAGCAGGGACGCGCTCGGCCTCGAGCCCCGTGGTCGCGTTGCACAGGGCGATGGTCGCCTCTGCCGTGAGCGGGTCGACGAAGAGGCTCGCGATGAAGCCGGGCATCGAGCCGGAGTGGCCCACCCACCGGGCACCGTTGACTTCGACGAGTCGCAGCCCGAGCCCGTAGCCGCTGTCAGCGCGCGGCGTGGTCATCTCGACGGCGGTAGCGGCGCTGAGGTGCTCCGGACGCCGCCCGGCCAGGACCGTGGTCCAGGTGGCCAGGTCGGCCAGCGTGCTCCACAGCTGCCCCGCCGGAGCCATCGCGCCGGTGTCGGTGTGCGGCTCGGGGTGCAGGAGACCGGTGAAGTGCCCGACACTCTGCCCGAGAGCGTGCGCACCCGTCGGCCCGTACGTCGTGCGCGTCATGACGAGCGGCTCGAGCAGCCGCTCCTGCACCACGCTCCACCAGGGGGCACCGCGCAGCCGAGCAACCACCTCGCCCAGCAGCCCGTAGCCGAGGTTGGAGTAGTGGAAGTACGCCCCCGGGCCCGCCACCGCACCGGATCCGGCGT
>NZ_JAXMNS010000117.1:0-9335 GCF_034670285.1 Nocardioides sp.
CACACGGTCGAGACCACCACCCCCACCGGACACCGACACCGATCCCGCGCACCCGCCCCACCCACACCCGCACGCACACCGGCGCCGGCGCCGGCGCACCGCCCGATGGCGGAGATCCACCGACCGGCGTTCGACCTCGCCCTCGCCGACAACTTCGCGGCCTAGCGGGGCTGCGGCCCCGCTACGAGGACTTCTTGACCGCCCAGGCGCGGACGGCGTTGATGCGCGCCCGCAGCTGGTCGGCGTTGGCCACGGCCGAGGCCGGTCCCCCGCACTCCTTGCGGAGTGCGGCGTGGGTGACGCCGTGGGGCTGGCCCGTGCTGTGGTTCCAGGCGCCGACGAGACCGTTGAGCTCGCGTCGCAGGACGGCGAGCTGCTCGTGGGTGGAGACCTCCGCGACCGTGTCTGCGGCCGGCGTGTCGCTGCCGGCGCGAGCAGCAGCCCGCGCCTGCGCCTTGGCGCCCTCGCTGGTGCGGTGCTTGAGCAGCTCGCGCATCTGGTCGGGCTCGAGGAGGCCGGGGATGCCGAGGAAGTCCATCTCCTCCTCCGAGCCGTACTGGTCGCCGTCGTAGAGCACGTGGTCGAACGTGGCGTCGGAGCCGAGGGCCTCGAAGGGCAGACCCTCGTCGTCGCCGTCGCCGTCGCCGGCCTCGGCTTCTGCCATCAGCTCCTTCTCGGCGGCGAAGATGTCGTCCTCGTCGGTGATCTTGCGGCCGAGCACGTGGTCGCGCGCTACCTCCATCTCGGAGGCGTGGGTGAGCAGCACCGGCACCGACGGCAGGAAGATCGACGCCGTCTCCCCGCGGGCACGGGCGCGCACGAAGCGGCCGATCGCCTGGGCGAAGAAGAGCGGGGTGGAAGTCGTGGTCGCGAAGACCCCGACAGCGAGCCGAGGCACGTCGACACCCTCGGAGACCATGCGCACGGCCACGAGCCAGCGGGAGTCGTTGTGGGTGAACTCCCCGATCTTCTTCGAGGCACCCTTCTCGTCGGAGAGCACCACGGTCGGCGCCTCACCGGTGATCGAGCGCAGGGTCTTGGCGTAGGCCCGCGCGGTCTCCTGGTCGGTCGCGATGACCATGCCGCCGGCGTCGGGGACGTGGCGTCGTACCTCGGTCAGCCGCTTGTCAGCCGCCGCGAGCACCGACGGGATCCACGAGCCCGACGGGTCGAGGGCGGTGCGCAGCGCCTGGTTGGTCATGTCCTTCGTCAACGGCTCGCCGAGGCGCGCCACGATCTCGTCGCCGGCGCGCGTGCGCCACGACATCTCCCCGGAGTAGGCCAGGAAGAGGACGGGGCGGACGACGTGGTCGGCCAGCGCCTCGGCGTAGCCGTAGGTGAAGTCGGCCACCGAGCGCGGGATGCCGTCGTCGCCTGGGGCGTAGGTCACGAACGGGATCGGGTTCACGTCGGAGCGGAACGGCGTCCCGGTGAGCGCGAGCCGACGGGTCGCGGGCCCGAAGGCCTCGCGGACGCCCTCGCCCCACGACAGCGCATCGCCGGCGTGGTGCACCTCGTCGAGGATCACCAGCGTCTTGAAGCGCTCGGTGCGGATGCGCAGCGCGAGCGGGTTGACCCCGACGCCGGCGTAGGTGACCGCGATCCCGAGGAAGTCGCTGGAGATCTTGCCCTTGCCGGCCGAGTAGGTCGGGTCGAGCGGGATGCCGGCACGCGCGGCCGCCTCGGCCCACTGCAGCTTGAGGTGCTCGGTGGGGGCCACGACCGTGATCCGGTCGACGATGCGGCGTCCGATCAGGTCGGCGGCCACCGACAGCGCGAACGTCGTCTTGCCGGCGCCGGGCGTCGCGACAGCGAGGAAGTCGCGCGGCGAGCGCTCGACGTAGTCGCGCATCGCAGCCGTCTGCCAGGCGCGGAGCGACGGGGCCGTGCCCCAGGCAGCACGCTCGGGCCAGGCAGGGGTGAGCGCGGGAGTGAGGTGCGGGTCTTCGGTCGGTCCGGTGGCGGGGTGGCCGCCCGTCACTCGCCGGAGCCCGCGTCGTCGTTGAGGGACTCCCAGGCGTCCTTGCAGTCGGGGCACACGGGGAACTTCTCCGGAGCGCGGCTCGGCACCCACACCTTGCCGCACAGCGCGACCACGGGAGTGCCCATCACCATCGCCTCGGTGAGCTTGTCCTTGTCGACGTAGTGACTGAACTTCTCGTGGTCGCCGTCGTCGGTCGGGACCGTGCGCTCGTCCTCACGGATCTTGGTGTCGGTCGAGGTGCCGAAGCCGAAGCCGTCAGAGGAGGAAGTCACGAGGAGTGAGTCTAGAGGTTTCCGGCGGGGCTTTCGACTCGTCGCGCCAGTGCCACCAGCGAGCAGCCCGCCAGGGCGAGGGACACCAGGCCGAGCAGTGGCGCTCCGTACGTGCGAGGCAGCCAGATCGCGGCCGCCGGCAGGACGACCAGCAGGCCGAACATCCCGGCGGCGATGCCGAACCCGTAGGCGAGGCCGGCACGACGAGTGCGCACCGTGACCAGCGCCAGGACCAGCAGGACGGCGCCGAGCACCAGAGCGATGGCGCCGAGGATCAGCGCGACCCCGGCGAGGTTGTCGTCGGGCTCGGAGAGGAAGAAGTAGGCGTAGCAGAAGAAGACACCGGCAGCGAGAACCACGACTGCGACGACCAGGTGCCACCAGGCAAGCGCCCGGACGACGGTGCGCAGGCGATCGGGCTGGGTCTGAGGGTGCGTGGGCCGAGTCATGACCGGAGTCTGCGTCAACGGGTGGTGCGGGCCATGCGTGTGCGTACTCAGTTGAGCTCGGGATCGGCCGGTCGCGTGGAGTGCAGCGCCAGGTCGCCGGGTTGCCGGCGCAGCACGTCGCGCCACAAGTTCGTCGTGTCGGCGCGGAAGACGTCGTCCGCGGTGCCGGGCACGACATACCAGCTGCCCTCCGCGATCTCGGCGTCCAGCTGACCACTCCCCCAGCCGGCGTAGCCGGCGAAGATACGCAGGTCCTCCAGGTCGGGTCCGGCCAGCTCGACGGGGGTGTCGAGGTCGAGCAGGGCGAGTCGGTCGACGACCGAGCGGAAGCCGAGCATCTCGTCGTCGGAGCGCCGCAGCGCGACGGCGAGCGCCCCGTCGGTCTCGACGGGTCCGCCCTGGAAGAGCACCTCGGGCTCGGCCACCGAGTCCGACCAGGGCGCCAGCACCTGCCCGACCGCCAGCGCGGTCGGGCGGTTGAGGACGACCCCGAGCACACCTTCGGCGTCGACGTCGAGGAGCAGCACGACGGTCGCGGCGAAGTTGGGGTCCTCGAGCGCCGGCGTCGCCACCAGCAGCATCCCCGCACTCATCTCGCTCACCCGTCCATCATGACGGGTGAGCCGTGATCCGTCAGGCAGCCAGGACCGAGCGCAGCCGGGCGAGGAAGCTCGGACGGGTCCGGGCCAGGGTGTGCATGGTCGGCACGGGCCGCGCGGCGCGGGTCGCCCGGGCGGCTTCCTCGATGCGGGCACCGACGGGGGCTCCGGCGAGGTCGCCGATCCCCGAGCGGCCGGCCATGGTGGCCATGAGCACGCGCTCCTTGACCGCGGCCCGGGCGAGCGCCCAGCCCATCTCGTCGTCGAGCGGGTTGGCTCGGTAGTGGTCGAGCAGGGCGCGCACGCCCGGGAGCTCGTCGGCCGCCGCGATCCAGGCGGCCTGGACGGCGCGCTCGAGGTCCATCGGCTCGGTCTGCAGCTGCCGCTCGATGTGGCCGGAGAGTCGGGTGTGCCACTTCAGCTGCAGGGCGCCCACGAGGTCGAGCTCGTCGCCGAACGTCTCGGCCACGCCGTCGACATCCATGGGGAGGCGGGCGTCGAGGCGGGTGTTGGCAGTCTCGATCACCGCGCGCAGGGTCTCACCGCGGGTGTGCAAGGAATTCCAGGTCATGGTCAGCTCCTCACTGATCAAGCACTCGCATACTGCGAGTACGTACTTTCAGTATGCAACCGGGCACGGGCCTTTCAAACGTCATCGACGGTGATCCTGCCCACGATGATCTGCGCCACAGCCGCCGTCATAGGGTGAGGACATGGCGAAGTCGCCCAAGTCCTCGAAGAGCCCGGTGAGCAAGTTGGTGCCCAAGGTGCCGACGCTCCCGACCGTCCCCGGGGCGGGCCGACGCGCGGCGTACTCGTCGTCCACCAAGAGGGCACTGGTCGACGTCGCCGAGGAGCTCTTCACCGACCACGGCTACGCCAGCACCTCCCTCGACGCCATCGTCGCCGGGGCGCAGGTGACCAAGGGCGCCCTCTACCACCACTTCTCCGGCAAGCAGGCGCTCTTCGAGGCCGTCTTCGAGCGGGTGGAGTCGGAGTCGTCGAAGGCGATCCAGAAGGCCATCAAGAACGAGAAGGACCCCTGGGTGAAGGCACGCAGCGGCCTGCGCGCCTTCCTCGCAGTGGTCCAGCAACCGCGCTACCGCCGCGTCGTCGTGCAGGAGGGGCCCTCGGTGCTCGGCTACGCGCGCTTCCGCGAGCAGGAGGAGCGCTCGACCTTTGCGATGGTCGTGGAGATCCTGCGCGCCGTGCTCGAGGCCGGGTCGTGGGAGCTCGACGACGACATGGTGCAGACCTTCGCCCGGATCTTCTTCGGCGCGATGTCGTCGGCGGGCGAGTCGGTGGCCGGCTCCGACGACGCGACCGCAGCGGCCGAGCGGGTCGAGGTCGCGATCGGCTTCATCATCGCCGGTTTCCAGGCCTTGGCCGACGCAGGCCAGGCGATGCCGACGGGCATCGTCAGGGACTGACGTCCACCCCGCCGGTGGCCATCGGCACCAGCTCGATCCAGGTCCGCCCCGGTGGGACCGCGAGCTCGACCTCGCCCTGTGGCGTCGTGCGGGTCAGCCTGAGCGGCGAGTCGAGGGTGCTCTTGCTCCAAGTGCCAGGCACCACGCGACCGGCGTGGAACAGCTGGGCCGCGCCCTCCCCGACGAGCTTCGTCTCGGGCACGGTGTTGCCGGCCGGGTCGCGGTAGCCCGCGTCGCCCACCTTCACCCGCAGGACGAGCACCGAGTCGGCAGGGAACTCGTCGCCGGTCGCGGCCAGCGAGCCGGTGTCGACGTAGCCGACGCGCTCGCCCTCGTCGTCGTAGGACCAGCTGGTCGTGTGCGCGGAGGAGAACCGGACGTCGAAGGACGTCGCCGGCTGCCCCGCGGGGAGCCGGCGGGCCGGGCCGAAGGGCAGGTAGTCGGGCGGCCGGACCGCGTCGTCGACGCGGAGCGCCTCGGCGACGTCGCCGAGGTCGGCCATCAGGTCGTACGGCGCGCGCCGCGCCGCCTCTCGGAAGAAGCCGGCGCTGCCCTCGGTGACGTAGGGGACGTCCGCGCGGCGCAGGCGCGTGATGGTCTGGGCAGCGGCACCACTCGTGACCATCGTGGCGTCGACCGGCGAGACGATGCCGATGTCGGAGGCCCGCATGGAGCGCACCGGACCGACCACGCCGGGGGTCCGGGAGTAGAAGAACACCGCCAACCGGGTGACGCCGCCCTCGACGAGCTCCTCGACGACCAGGTCGGCCGACGACAGGCCCTGCTGCGGGGCGCTCGAGGCGGTGTTGTCGAGCTTGAGGACCAGCACCGGGTGGTCCTTCGCGGCCGAGTCGGAGCCCGAGCGCAGACCGGTCAGCGGCCACGTCTCGGGAGCCTGCCGCTCGCCGACGTCGGCGGTGTTCGACGACGACGGGTCTGTGCAGCCGGCCAGCGCCAGGCCGACGGCGATCCCCAGCGTGACGAGCACGGGGGCCGGGGATCGCCGTCGCCGGCGCAGGATCACGACGTCAGCCGAGCTTGGCGCCACCGTCGACGTAGAGCGTCTGACCGGTGATGTAGGAGGCCTCGTCGCTGCAGAGGAACGCCGCGGCGGCCGCGATGTCCTCGGGGAAGCCGACCCGCTTGACCGGGTTGTGCTCGGCGTTGAGCGCGCGGAACTCGTCGACGTCCATCTTGAGCCGGGCCGCGGTGGCGTCGGTCATCTCGGTGGCGATGAAGCCGGGGGCGATGGCGTTGGCGTTGATGCCGAACGGGCCGAGCTCGATGCCGAGGGTGCGGGTGAAGCCCTGCACACCCATCTTCGCCGCGGAGTAGTTGGCCTGGCCCCGGTTGCCGAGCGAGGAGACGCTCGAGAGGTTGAGGATCTTGCCGTACTTCTGCTCGACGAAGTGCTTCTGAGCGGCCTTGGTCATCAGGAACGCACCCTTGAGGTGGACGTTCATGACGAGGTCCCAGTCGTCCTCGGTCATCTTGAAGAGCAGGTTGTCGCGCGTGATGCCGGCGTTGTTGACCAGCACGTGGATGCCGCCCAGCTCGGCGACGACGCGGTCGACCGCTCCGGTGCTGGCCTCGGCGTTGCTGACGTCGCAGCCGATGCCGACGTGCTTCGCACCGTCACCCGCGGGCAGACGCGACGCCGCGTCGGCGGCCTTGGTCTCGTCGAGGTCGAGGATCGCGACCGACGCGCCCTCCTCCGCGAACCGCGTCGCGATTCCGAACCCGATGCCCTGCGCGGCACCGGTGACCACGGCTACTCGCCCGTCGTAACGACCCATCGTCTGTGTCTCCCATCGAAGCGTGCTGGTGCGTGTGCACCCTGTCGGGGCTCACAGTAGACGGGGGCTGCACGGCGCTAGAGCACCGACCGCAGTCGTGCGGCGTGCTCCTCGGCCTCGCCGTCGGCGTACTTCACCCGCGGCCAGAAGAATCCGCGCAGGCCGTCGCCCTTGGTGCGCGGGACGACGTGCAGGTGCAGGTGGGGCACCGACTGGCTGACGGTGTTGTTGATCGCGACGAAGCTGCCCTGGGCCCCGAGCTCGACGACGGCCGCGCAGAGGCGCTGCGCCGCCTCGAGGAACCCGTCGCGCTGCTCGGCCGGCAGGTCGGGAAGGGTCGCGTGGTGCTCGCGGGGCACCAGCAGCACGTGGCCCTTGAAGACCGGCCGGGTGTCGAGGAAGGCCATCACCGCCGGCTCGTCCAGCACCACGTGGGCCTCGGACTCGCCGGCGATGATCGCGCAGAAGACACAGGTCACGACCGCGACCTTACGACCGCTCGGCGAATGCCCTCGGAACGCCTAGGACTGCCAAGCGAGCCACTCGTCGCGCGCGTCGACGACCGAGTCGGGGTGGTCGGCGAAGAGCCCGTCGACGCCGGCGTCGAGGAAGGCCGTCGCCTCGGCGTGGACGTCGCCCTTCGCGTTCGGGTCGGAGCCACGACGGAAGTCAGTGGCCATGTAGCGGTTCTCGTCACGCAGCGTGTAGACGACGACCTCCAGGCCGGCCGCGTGCGCGTCGTCGACGAGGCTCGTTGGCGCGGTGCTGGCTCCGGTGACGGGGTCGACGGGGATCACCTGGCGCTTCTCGGGCCCGACCCAGTCGGCGTAGCGCGCCACCCGACGCAGTCCGGACTCGCTGACCAGGTCGGCGTAGGTGACCCCGGTGCCGGTGACGACCTGGTCGTAGGGCGCACCCGCCCCGGAGGTCAGCTGCGAGAGCGGCAGGTCGGTGAGCCGGTCCAGCTCGCGCAGGTTGTCGACCTCGAAGGACTGGATGACCACCTTCGACTTCTTGCGCTCCAGCCTGGCCGCGCGCAGGTCGCGCAGCATCGGCTCCTCGAGCGAGAGCCCGATGCCGTCGAAGTAGGTCGGGTGCTTGGTCTCGGGAGCGACCCCGACCACCCGGCCCGTGCGCCGCTTCTCCTCAGCGACCAGGTCGAGCACCTCGGCGAACGTCGGGATCTCGAACCAGCCGTCGTAGCGGGTGTTGTCGGGTCGCACCTGGGGCAGCCGCTCCTCGGCCCGCAACGTCTTGAGCTCGGCGAGGGTGAAGTCCTCGGTGAACCACCCGGTCGTCGGGATCCCGTCGATCACCTTGGTGGTGCGCCGGTCGGCGAACTCCTGGTGGTCGGCGACGTCGGTCGTGCCGCTGATCTCGTTCTCGTGACGGGCGACCAGGACGCCGTCCTTGGTGGAGACGAGGTCGGGCTCGATGTAGTCGGCGCCCATCGCGATCGCCAGGCGGTACGACGCCAGGGTGTGCTCGGGGCGGTAGCCCGAGGCGCCGCGGTGGCCGAAGACGAGCGGGGTGTCGGCCCGCGACGGCGCCGCCGCCGGCCGGTCGGTGGCCGGCGCCGCGAGCGACGGGCTCGCGGGAGAGACCAGCGCGACGAGGAGGGAGGGGATGACGAGGGAGGGCGCGAGGACGCGCCGGGTCCGGGGGTTCATGGCCGGAAGCCAAGGCCCGTCGTGCAGACCTCCGGTGAACGGCAGGTAGCACCCGAGGTTCTGGAGATGACGTTTGGAGGAGCCGTGACCGTCACTGCCAGGCGCCGGCGTCAGCATGCACAAGCTGACCGCCGATCCAGGTCTGCGCCACCAGCGGCACCCCGGGGCGGTAGCTCAGGTGCACGTGGGACGGTGCGTCGAGGACCACGAGGTCTGCACGTGCGCCGACGGTGAGCACGCCGACGTCGTCGCGTGCGAGAGCGCGTGCGCCGCCCGCGGTGGCGGCCCAGAGCGCCTCGTACGGCGTCATCCCCATGTCGCGGACGGCCAGGGCGATGCAGAACGGGAGCGAGCTGGTGAAGCTGGACCCCGGGTTGCAGTCGCTGGCCAGGGCCACGGTCACCCCGGCGTCGAGCAGCCGGCGGGCGACGGGCCAGGGCTGCCGGGTGGAGAACTCGACGCCGGGCAGCAGGGTGGCGATCGTGCCGGACGCCGCGAGCGCGTCGACGTCGGCGTCGCTGACGAAGGTGCAGTGGTCGACGGCGACCAGGCCCAGCTCGCAGGCCAGCCGGACGCCGGGGCCGTAGGTGAGCTGGTTGGCGTGCAGTCGCCCCCGCAGCCCGACGGCCATTCCGGCCTCGAGCACCGCGCGCGCCTGGTCGGCGTCGAAGGCACCCTCCTCGCAGAAGGCGTCGATCCACCGGGCGTGGGGCGCTGCTGCCGCGAGCATCTCGCCGGTGACGAGGTCGACGTACGACGCCGGGTCGGTGCCGCTGGGCACTACGTGCGCGCCGAGGAAGGTGGTGTCGTCGGTGAACCGTCGCGCGATCGCGAGGCTGCGCGTCTCGGTGGCGACGTCGAGCCCGTAGCCGCTCTTGATCTCGAGGCTGGTCGTGCCCTGACGCTGCATCTCGGCGACCAGCCGGGCGACGTTGCGCTCGAGCGTCTCGTCGTCGGCGGCACGCGCGGCCGCGACCGTCGTCCGGATGCCGCCGGAGGTGTAGGACTGCCCCGTCATCCGGGCCTCGAACTCCGCCGACCGGTCGCCGGCGAAGACGAGGTGGGAGTGGCTGTCGACGAAGCCCGGGATCACCGCCCGCCCCTCGACGTCGACGCGCCGGTCGGTCGACGGGGC
>NZ_JAXMNS010000118.1:0-9331 GCF_034670285.1 Nocardioides sp.
TGCTCCGGAATCCGGTGTCTTCCGAGCCGCCTGGTCCGTCCGCTCGAGCACCGCGCCGACGGCAGCCTGGTGCACAAGGTCATCGTCGAGTCGGCGCCGCGTCGGTCGGGCAAGTCGGTGCGTCTGCGCGGACTGGCCCTGTGGCGCATGGAGCACTCGTCCCTTTTCGGCGAAGTTCAAACCGTGATGCACACCGGCAGCGACGTGGCGATCTGCCGTGAGATCCAGCGTGCTGCCTGGCGCTGGGCCGAGGACGTGGCCGACTGGACGGTGTCGCGCGCGAACGGCAAGGAGGCCATCGAGTCGACCACGGGCGACCGGTGGCTGGTACGTGCTCAGTCCGCTGTCTACGGCTACGACGTGTGCCTCGGTCTGGTCGACGAAGGCTGGGACGTCACACCCGGCACTGTCACCGAGGGCTTGGAGCCTGCGACGTTGGAGCGTTCGAGCCCGCAGCTCCACCTGACCTCGACCGCACACCGTCGAGCAACCTCCTTGATGCGCAACCGGATCAGCGCAGCGCTGGCAGCCGACGACGGCGAGACGCTGCTCCTGGTGTGGGCTGCCCCTGCCGGCTCTGACATCGCCGACCCCGAGGTGTGGCGGGCTGCCTCCCCGCACTGGACCGAGGACCGCCGCAAGATGATCGCCGCCAAGTACGCCGCAGCCATGGCGGGCACCATCGACGCCGAGGCCGACGAGCCCGACCCGGTCGCCGGTTTCTGCGCCCAGTACCTCAACCAGTGGCGCCTGAGCGGTCGTGTCGTCGTGCGCGGCAATGAGCTGGTCTCGGCCGAGGCCTGGCACGCGAGGGCGCTCCTGCCCGACGACCAGGCCAAGCCCGCGGGCGCTGCGATCGAGTCGTGGTTCGGGCGTGGCACTTCGCTGGCCCTGGCCTACCGCGAGGGTGAGCGCACCGTGGTGTCGGTCTCCGACCACGACGACCTCGCCGCAGCAGCCGCCGCGGTGAAGGCGACCGGCTACCGGGGTCGGGTCACGGTCGGCAAGTCGCTGATGTCCGACCCTGCCCTGTCCTCGCTCAACCGGCAGGCCTCGACGCAGATGATGACCGCAGCCGTGGCTGACTTCGCCCGACTGCTCACCGAGGACGCCTTGCACCACGACGGTGGCGAGCACCTGAGCGCCCAGGTGCTCGAGGTTCGCACCCAGCCCGGTGCCGACGGTGCCCGGATGGTCTCCAAGGGTCGCGCCGACGCCATAAAGGCCGCAGTCTGGGCTGCCTCGGCCGCGCGTGTGGACCGGTCGCGATTGACTCAGATCGTGCTGCCCAGCGGCGTCGGATCGTAGGGTTTCGTCTCCCAGCCGGACCCGCTACGGGTGCCGCCCGGAGGTCTCAGCATCACCCGGTGCCGAGGCCCCATGGTGGTTCCGTGGCGGGTTTCTGGCGTGGTGTCCTGACCGGTCGAACCGACCCCATCGTGGGTGCTGCGCTCGAGGTCGAGGTGCCGACTGCCTTCTCGGTCGACGCCGACTCTGTGCCGCCGGAGGTGTTCGGACTGAGCGCCTACGCCTCCCCGATCAGCCCGGTCTCGCGCGTCTCTCGTCGCGAGGCTCAGCAGGTCCCCGCGGTCAAGCGGTCGCGCGACCTGATCGCCGGTTCACTGGGCACTCTGCCGCTGGTCACGGTCAAGCCTGATCTGAGCGTCGACCGCACCTCATGGCTGACCCAGCCCGAGCGCGACGTGCCCCGCTCGGTCACGATGACTCGCCTGGTCGAGGACCTCTTCTACGAAGGCACCGCCTGGTGGAAGATCACCCGCTTCGACTGGGCCGGCTTCCCCGCCGAGGTCGTGCGCCTGGACCCTCGCAGCGTCGATGTCCTCAAGGACGGCCGCGTGCACGTCACCGGCGACGGCCACCGCGGCATGGCCGACGAGTGGCCGGCCGACACCGACCTGATCCGCTTCGACTCCCCCAACGATCCGCTACTCATCGCCGGCGCCCGTGCGATCCGTCAATGCCTGATCCTCGACGCCGCCGCCCAGCGCTACGCAGACGGCGCCCCGCCGCTGGACTACTTCACCCCCGCTGACGGCGTCGACCCCGGCACCACCGAAGAGATCACCTCGATCCTCGACGCCTGGCACAGCGCACGTCAGGCCCGAGCAACCGGCTACGTGCCCGCCGCGTTGCAGTACAACCTCGGCGGATTCAACCCCGAGCAGCTCGAGCTGGCCGAGCAGCGCCAGCACGCGGTCCTCGAGATCGCCCGAGTGGCCGGTGTCGACGCCGAGGAGTTGGGCGTCTCGACCACAAGCCGCACCTACGCCAACCAGTTCGACCGCCGCAAGGCGTTCCTCGACTTCACCCTCGGCGGCTACCGCGCCGCGATCGAGGACCGCCTCTCGATGGGTGACGTGACCCCGCGCGGCACCACCATCCGCTTCGACCTCGACGGGTTCCTGCGCTCGGATGCCAAGTCCCGCTGGGAAGCCGCCGAGGTCGGTATCCGAGTCGGTGCGATCACTCCCGAAGAGGTTCGCCAGGGCGAGGGCCGACCCGCCATCACCGCAGCCGCCCCCGCGGTGCCTGCCCAGGAGGAACCCATGCCCGAACCGACCCCGATCGCAGCATCCTTCGACGCAACCGCCACGACCATGGATGCCGCCCCACCGGTGGGCACCGTGTTCGCCGTCGACGTCGAGGAGCGCACCATCCGCGGCCTCGCCGTGCCCTATGGCGTCGTGGGCCGCAAGGCCGGCAAGCTCTTCGCCTTCTCCCAGGGCACGGTCAAGTTCGACGACGTCAGCAGCGTCAAGCTCTGGGTCGGCCACGACAAGTCCACCGCCGTAGGCCGAGCGATCGAGCTGAACGACACCGAGGCAGGCCTGGAGGCCGCATTCAAGGTCGCGAGAGGACCCGAGGGAGACCGGGCCTTGTCGATGGCCGAGGACGGCGTCTGGGACGGGCTCTCGCTCGGACCTTCCGAGGGCGCCAAGTACGTGCTGCGCGACGGCGTCTATCACGCCCTCGACATCCCCATCCACGAGATCAGCCTCACGCCCGCACCGGTCTTCGGTGGGGCTCGAGTCAGCAGCGTCGCCTTCGACGCCGAACAGGAGAACCCCATGGAGACCGAGAACACGCCGACCGAGGTCCCCGCTGACTTCTCGGCACTGACCACCGCCCTCAGCGAGGCCATCACCACCGGCTTCGCCAACCTCGCAGTCCCCCAGCAGCGCGAGAGCGTCTCGGCCGGTCGCCCGACCGAGATCACCGAGGAGCTGCCCTACCGCTTCGACGGCGTGCCGGGAGCGCACTCCCTCATCGAGGACATGCGCTCAGCCCAGAACGGCGACAGCGTCGCGCGCCAGCGCTTCGAGACCTTCGTCGGCGAGGCCTTCGCGGTCACCACGACCAACGCCGGCTCGCTCAATCCCACGAAGAACCGCCCCGAGCTCTACGTGCCCAACCTGTCGTACTCGCGTCCCCTGTGGGACTCGATCTCGACCGGCACCATCGAGGACAAGACGCCGTTCACGATCCCGAAGTTCTCCAGCGCATCGGGTCTGGTCAGCACTCACACGGAGGGCACCGAGCCCACGCCTGGGTCGTTCGCTGCGACCTCGCAGACCGTCACCCCGACCGCGGTTTCGGGCAAGATCGAGATCAACCGCGAGGTCCTCGACGCCGGCGGCTCTCCGCAGGCCGACGGGATCATGTGGGGCGAGATGCTCAACGCCTGGTACGAGGCTCTCGAGGCCCGCGTGGCGACTGCTCTCGCCGCCGTTGGCACCGCTGAGCTGAACCTCGCCAGCGCCACCGACTCCGCTCTGGTCGACGCCCTGACCGGCTACTTCGCCGGCCTCCAGTTCGTGCGTGGCGGCAACCGCTACACCGGCCTGGTCCTCGACGGGCAACTCTTCCCCGCCCTGGTCGACGCCGCCGACACCACCGGCCGCAAGCTCCTGCCCGTCCTCGGCGCCACCAACGCTCAGGGCGAGAGCTCCGGGGCCTTCGACCGGGTCCAGATCGGCAACCAGACCGGCCGCGCCGCCTGGGCTCTCGGATCGACGACCGCCTCGAAGTCCTACAGCTTCGTTCCGTCCTCGGTGTGGGGCTGGGCCTCGACCCCGAAGCGGTTCACCTTCGAGTACCAGGTCAAGAGCGTCGACATGGCGATCTGGGGTTACGGCGCCGCCGCGGTCCTGCGCGACTCCGACGTCAAGCCCATCGACTACACCACCTCGGACGTCTGATGCCCAGCGCCGATCGTCAGGGCAAGCGAGGCCACGAGAACGGCAACGTGCGCCCCGCAGACGGCCGCTACGGCCTCCACGACCCCTCCGAGGAGTCCCAGGTCATCCGCACCCCCACGACGGCCACCAAGCCCTCATCCGAGGACAAGCCCGCAGCCAGGAAGGCCAAGCGATGAACGACGAGAAGCCCAAGCCCGCCACCCGGCACAGGGTGGGCGACCTGATCACGGTCAAGCCCGCCGGCGTCGTGACCGGACCCGACGGCACGACCCACGTCGTGATTCGAGGCGCCTTCTACCTCGACCAGGTCGGCACCTTCATCGTGGACGGCACCAAGGTCGTCGTCGAGTGAGCCAGGCACCGGTTGAGCCGACCCCGGTCCCCACGTTCGAGGAGGTGGCCGTGCGCTTGGGCAAGACACCCGACGCTGTCTCCGACGCCTACCTCGCCGAGGTGACCGACCAAGCCAACCGGTGCCGCGTCGAGCCCTACAACAGCGCCTTGGCCGAGGCACTAGTTCGTCGGGTCTCGCGCAATCTCGCGATGCGCAACCTGCCCCTTGGTGTCGTCCTCGACGACGTCGGCGCGACCCGGATCGGCAGCAACGATCCTGAGGTCCGCAGGCTCGAGGGGCACTACCGCAAGGCGCCGATCGGATGAGCGTCCGCGAGGAGATCGCCGCCGCAGCATCAAGCGTGCTCGGCCTCACCGGGCACCCCTACGTCGTGGGCGACACCAGTCCCGGCACGGTCTATCCCCGCGTCGAGCGCATCGACTACCCCAACGCCTTCGGCGGCGTCGTGTTCTACAACGTCGTCCTGGTCCTGCCACAGGACTACGCCGAGGCAGAGCAGTACCTCGAGCAGAAGCTGCCCGACCTCAAGGGCGCACTCGAGCCGCACCTGGTCATCACCAGCGTGCAGCCCCAGCGGCTCCAGCTCGATGGCATCGGCGTCTTGCCGGTCGCCTTCATCAATGGACACAGAGAGGCGGACTCATGACCGCGCTTGGCACACGATCCCTGACCCTGACCATCGGCGGCGAGGACTACACCGCCCAGGTCTCCAACTGCCGCATCACCACTGGAGAGGCTGACGGCGGATTCCTGTCCTTCGCAGCAGCCGCAGCCGGTGGAAGCCGCGAGTACAAGCTGGCCTTCACCGCCGTGCAGGACACCGACGCCGACACCATCTGGGATCTCGTGTGGTCCCAGGCCGGCACCACGGTGGCGGCGATCATCCAGCCCGCCGGTGGCACCACTGCCTCCCCGAGCCAGCCGCACTTCACCGGCAACCTGGTGATCACCGAGCCCGACGGGGACATCCTCGGCGGCGAGGCAAACTCCTCGGCCTCGGCGCGATTCACCTTCGAGGCAGAGTGGACCTTCACCGCCAAGCCCACCCGCGTCACCGCCTGATCCGAGACAGGCCATGCACCTCGGAACCCGATCGCTGACCCTGAGCATCGACGACATCGCGCGAACCGCGGACGTCTCCGATGCCAGGATCATCAGCGGACCCTCGGACCTGCCGCGGTTGCTAGGTCGTGCCCCGTTTCGCAACTACCGGTTGCAGTGCACCGCAGCCCAGGACCTCGCCGCCGAGTCCCTGTGGTCGCTGGTCTGGCTCCGAGCCGGTGAGGAAGTCGACATCGAGCTTCGCCCCGCCGGTGGGACCTCCCCTAGCGAGGATCAACCGTGGTTCGCCGGGACAGTCACGATCGCCGAACCTGACGGGGACCTGATCGGTGGAGAGGCCAACGCCTCGCCGAGCGCCCGCTTCGCCTTCGCTATCGACTGGGCCTTCACCCACAAGCCCGTGCGAATCGACGCCTGATGGTCGACCGTGCCGGGTTCAAGGTCGAGGGTCTCACCCAGGTCGTGCGCGCATTGCAGGAGATGGGCGTCGAGGTCGACGACCTCAAGGACGCCTTCTCGAAGATCGCCGACGAGGCTGCCAAGGCGGCCTCATCCTTCGCACCGCGCGACACCGGCCGACTCGCCAAGGACATCCGAGGAAACCGGGCCAAGTCCAAGGCCGTCGTCACCGCCGGCCGCTCCTCGGTCCCCTACGCCGGCGCCATCAACTACGGCTGGCCCAAGCGCGGCATCCAGGCATCCGGGTTCATGCAGCGTGCCGACCAGACCATGCAGACCCGAGCACTGCAGCTGCTCGAGGACGAGATCAACCAGACCATCCGAGAGAAGGGCCTCACATGATCGTCCAGAAGATCACCGCCACCGAGATGGTGCAGAGCCTCACCGGGTTCGAGGAGATCGCCATCGACCAGACCATGCGCGTCGACCCCTACACCGACGGGGAGCGCAAGCCCATGTTGGTCCTGCGCGCGCTGGTATTCGTCATGCACAAGCGCGAGGGGCACAAGGACCACGAGGCCCGCGAGTACGCCCTCTCGATGCCCATGAGTGAGCTGAGCGAAGTCTTCGCCGATGAAACCCCCGACCTCGACCCCGAGGAGCCCGAGACGCCCTCGGGGGAAGACTCCGCGCCCTCCGAGTAAGGGCGCGCGCCATGGCCTCCTGGTGCCTACTCGCTCGCCAACCACCTGAGGTCTACATGCAACTCACCCTCCTCGAGCGCGAGGTGTTCGTCGAAGAGGCCAAGTGCCTCAAGGAAAGGGGCTGGATCTGATGGCAGGTCCCATCCGCATCGCAGTCCTGGCCAACGCCTCACAGGCAAGCCGGGAGCTGTCCTCGGTCGGACGTTCCGCGACCTCGATGGGCGACACCCTCAAGAAGGCCGGCAAGGTCGCCCTCTTGGGAGTCGCTGCCGCTGGTGCTGGTGCCGTCGTGCTCGGGAAGAGCCTCATCGAGGCGGGCGAACGAGCGGGCACCTCTAATGCCCGGATCACCCAGGTTGCTACCTCGATGGGCCTCTTCGGCGACCAGACGCAGCAAGTCAGCAACAGGCTGATCAAGCTCGCCGAATCTCAAGCCCGAGCCACCGGCATCGATCAGAACGCCATCAAGGCAACGCAGGCCAAGCTCCTCACCTTCAAGGAACTCGCCAAGTCAGCCGACGACGTCGGTGGCAACTTCGACCGGGCCACCACTGCCGCGATCGACCTCGCCTCCGCCGGGTTCGGCACCGCCGAGTCAAACGCCGCCCAGCTCGGTAAAGCGCTGAATGACCCCGTCAAGGGCCTGGCGTCACTGACCAAGTCCGGCGTGACCTTCACCGAGGCCGAGAAGGAACGTATCGCTGTCCTGGTCGAGTCCGGCAAGGCCGGTCAGGCACAGAACAAAGTCCTCGCTGCCATTGAGGCACAGGTCGGTGGCACCTCCGTAGCCACAGCCAACGGCACCGACAAGATCCGGGTGGCCTTCTCCCAGCTCGCCGAGCGCCTCGGCAGCGTCTTGGTCCCGATCGTGGACAAGGCCGCTGCCTTCATCGCCGAGAAGCTCCTCCCAGCCGCGATCAAGATCGGTGAGGAACTCCGCGCCCGTCTGGTCCCCGTGGTCGACACCGTTCGCAACGCCTTCTCCACCCTGCTGGACAAGCTCAAGCCGGTCGGTGAGTTCCTCGCAAGCAACCCCGAGGTGGTCAAGGGGGCCGCTATCGCGCTGGGCATCGCGACCGTCGCCGTGACCGCCCTCGGCATCGCCTTCGGCATCTTGGCCGTGGCGACCTCCCCGATCACCCTCATCGTCGTCGGCATCGCCGCTCTCGGCGCCGGACTGGCCTACGCCTACAAGAACTCTGAAACGTTCCGCAACGGCGTGCACGCCGTCGTCGAGACCTTCAAGACCTTCATCGCCACCGTCGCCCCGATCGTGCAGCAAATCGTCGCCGCGGTCGCCACAAAGTTCCAGGAACTGCTCCCTCAGATCCAAGCGGTGTGGGCCTCGGTCCAATCGATCATCAAGTCGGCGCTGGCCATCATCAAGAGCGTCATTGCCACCGTCACCGGAGTCATCAAGGGCATCTGGCAGCGGTTCGGTGCAACGATCCTGCGGTTCATCACCACGACGATGACCAACGTCGCCAACCTGATCAAGAGCGTCTTCAAGGTCATCGAGGGCCTCTTCAAGGTCGTGTCCTCCGCACTCCGGGGCGACTGGAAAGGCCTTTGGGACGGCATCAAGCAGATCGTCACCGGCGCCCTCGGCATCGTGAAGGCCATCATCTCCCAGGCCTGGAACGTCATCCGCACCGTGACCTCGACCGCCTGGACCGCCATCAAGGCCGTCGTGTCGAAGGCCTGGGACAGCGTGAAGAGCGCCATCCGCACGGGCATCAGTGCCGCGGTCTCACTGGTCAAGGCGCTGCCAGGCAAGATCGTCAGCGCCCTCGGCAACCTCGCCTCCACCCTCTACAGCGCCGGCGTCGACCTCATCGGCGGATTCCTCTCCGGCATCAAGAACAAGGCCGGCGAGATCGTCTCCACCATCGCCACCTTCGTCACCGACAAGATCCCTGGCTTCGTCAAGAAGGCCCTCGGTATCGCCTCGCCATCGAAGGTATTCCGCAAGATCGGACAGCAGACCATCGACGGGCTCCTGGTCGGCATCGGCGACCGCCGCGACGGGGTCAGGCGCTCCCTCGACGAGGTCACCTCGCTAATGACGCGCACCCGCCTGGCGCCGCTCAACTTCGCCGTCGTTGGCGCCCCGAGCATCGACCCCACCACCGGGCGATACAGCTCCAGCAGCAGCCGCGCTCACACCCCGGCAGCCGACCGCGAACAGGTCGTCGAGCTCCGCGCCCTACGCGCTGACATCGACACCCTGAACAGGACACTCATCAGGCTCGACAGCGAGAGAGAACGCCGAGCCGCACAGCAGACCGTCGCCGCCGCACGCGCCTTTGGTCAAGAGGTCAACAAGGCCTCAGCGGCCGGCGCCCGAGGCCGCTGAGGACCACGCAGGAACCGGGAGGCACACCAATGAGCGACGTCGCCCAGATCGCCACACTCGCCCACGGCTACACCATGGATCACATCGACCGCCTCGCGTGGAGCGCCGCCCGTAAGTACCCCACCCTCGACCCCGAAGACGCCTACAGCGCCGCGTGGCACGCCATGGTCGAGCTGCTCTACTCCATCGACGCCGCCTCACCACCCACCCGGTTCGACCTCTCAGCCGCCGCACG